>WLSJ01000001.1 GCA_009705865.1 Actinomycetota bacterium
ACATATCGGCGCCAGCATTATCGGCTTAGAACGTCGTCTTGAATCGATGTCATCGCTCGGAAAAGGTCGTTCGCTACACCCAGTACAACGTCAAAAACTCGCCGCGCTGATTTCTCAAGGAACTGCGTATAAGGCAGTCGCCCAAACTCAAGGCCCTGTCGCATCAACTGCTTCGTCACTAATGAAACTGGGCATCACAGAAATGATGTTTGAAATGTCAATGTTGCGAGGCGACATCAGTGGCGCAGATGCCATGCTCGAAGGCCCAGATGCTCTCGGCATGATGTCAGCACCAGGGGGCCGCATTGCCGGCGGAACCAGCCAAGTACAACGCAACATTATTGGCGAACGACTTCTCGGACTACCGCGAGAACCAAAATGACACAACACATTGCGTGCCACGACGCGACCCTGATTCCATCTATTGACGGAACAACAATCGCTATTCATGATTTTGGTGGCGCCGGATCCCCTGTTCTTGTTTCCCATGCCACTGGTTTCCACGCACATTGTTGGGAACCTCTCGCAGGCGCATTGACTGACCAGCATCACGTAGTCGGCCTTGACCACCGTGGGTACGGCGATGCAGAAACTATTGATCCTGCATCAATGACATGGAATCAATACGGGCTTGATGCATTAGCTGCTGCTCGCCATTTGTTTGCTCAACATAACGAACCGATCATTGGTATTGGACATTCAATGGGTGGCGCATCACTATTGATGGCTGCACACAAGGAACCCGAACTATTCCGTGCATTGTTCGTGTTTGAACCAATTGTTTTCCCACCAGCGCCTCCTGATGCGGCTGAACGCCCGAGCAGTCCGCTGCCTGCTGGCGCGCGCAAACGTCGCAGTCATTTCGATTCTTTTGATTCAGCAATTGAGAACTTTGCTGCAAAGCCTCCGATGGCATCGTTTCACCCAATGGCACGGACCGCATACGTTCTTCACGGTTTCAAACCATCGCCAGAAGGTGGCATCGAATTGAAATGTCTTCCTGAACACGAAGCTCGCACTTATGAA
The DNA here is from genome assembly GCA_009705865.1 of Actinomycetota bacterium. GTDB lineage: Bacteria > Actinomycetota > Acidimicrobiia > Acidimicrobiales > Ilumatobacteraceae > UBA2093. The sequence continues at coordinate 1,027 of WLSJ01000001.1, forward strand.
ACAGGCGGAGACAGTGATGCATGGATATCGCTTCCGGCTATTACGACTCCCGTGTGGGTTCTGTCAGGAGCACTTGCACCATTTCAGCCGTCAACATTTGCAGTAGCAGTTGCTGAGCAATTACCAATGAGCACGTTTGTGCGATGGGACGAACTCAGTCATTTTGGACCGCTAGAACAACCGCAGTTGTTGGCCAATTACATCTCGTCGGTGATCGCGACTTTTCCCTCATGAGTTTCGACACCGTTGGCGACCGGATCTGTGAACCACTGCGTAATCACAAAATATCAAACACGCTCTTTGGTGTTGCGAGCACCGTGGGTGATTTCAGCATCATCTGGCACGTCATCGGATTTCTCTATGCGATTGGTTCCATGCATCGACTACAACAAGCAGTTGCATTATCCATAGCTCTTGGTTGCGAAAGCATCATTGTTAATCAGGGAGTCAAGCGGCTTTTCAGACGTGAACGCCCCACGACGTCGGGTGATGATCGTTTTGATCTACGCACTCCGAGCACGTCCAGTTTCCCTAGTGGCCATGCGTCATCAGCCACCGTGGCTGCAATAATTCTTGTGACATTTACCGGAATGCCGTGGGCAATTTTGTGGGTTGCAATCGCAATCATCGTGGCGATGAGCCGCGTGGTGGTACGAATACACCACATGTCTGACATCGTGGGCGGCGTTATCACCGGCGCAGTGCTCGGAGCCATCATTGCTCCAATCATTTCTTCAATTATTGGCTAGTAGGTTGAATCCATGAGCGAGAAGCGAATGAGCGATACTGAGTCACTGATGTGGCGCCTTGAAAAGGACCCGTATCTGGCCTCCACCTTTGCCAACATCACCATTCTTGATCGTCCACCAAATATGGATGCGTTATACGAACGCATGGAACGGACATCAATTCTTTTTCCACGCTTACGTCGCCGCGTTCTGCCAGCTCCTGGCAATTTCGGAAACCCAACGTGGGTTGATGATCCATCATTCGATATTCGATACCACGTACGAAACATTTCACTGTCAGAGCCCGGCGATATGCGCCAACTACTCGATCTCACCACTCTGCTCGTGGCTGATCCGTTTGACCGATCTCGCCCACTATGGCATTTCATTATTGTGAATGGTTTGCGCGGTGGACGCAGTGCACTTATTCAAAAACTTCATCACACCGTGACTGATGGTCAAGGCGGAGTTGAACTTTCGCTTCTCTATCTCGACCTTCAACGCGATCCGGGCCCATTGCCGGCAATTGACCCTGAAGTTCTCAATGCCGTACACAACGTGTCCGAACCAGACTCCACCGAAGCACTACGCGGCGCAATGACAGATTCACTTCGCCTACCACTTGCCGTATTGCGCCAGGTACGTGATGTTGTTTCAGACCCATCACTGATTGGCTCTCTTGGCACATCAACCACGGCAACCATCAAGGGCTTGATGGCGCAGTTAAACGAAGTTGATTCTTCTCGATCTCCTCTATGGACTTCACGGTCACTGCGTCGTCGATTAGAAACAACCAGAGTGTCGTACCACGACATGCGTGGTGCAGCCAAAGCACTCGGCGGAACCTTGAATACTTCGTTCATCACCGCAGTTGCTCATGCAGCTGGCAACTACCACCGCGAGATGGGTGCACCAGTCGAATCATTACGCGCTTCAATGGCCATCAGCACAAGAAATGAAAACAGCGGTAGCAATGCTTTTACGCTCGCACGCATGTTGGTACCAACTGGTGAGATGCCCATCGCCGAACGTTTCTCAGCTGTCAACGAAATACTGATCAGCGCACGTTCCAATGCGTCTGCTTCATCGTTGGACGCAATAGCAGCGGTGTCGTCAGTGATTCCTACTTCTATTGTGACTCGCCTCGCACGGTCTCAAGCAGAAACCGTCGATTTTGCTACCTCAAACGTGCGCAGTGCAGGAGTACCGCTATTCATGGCTGGGTCACAGTTGCTGGAAAATTATCCGGTAGGACCACTTGGTGGAGTTGCGTTCAACGTGACACTGATGTCATATCTCGGAAGTCTTGACTGCGGAATCAATATTGACGAAGCAGCAATTGAAAGCCCAACATTGTTGCGCGAGTCTCTCTCGCAAGCATTTACAGAACTCTCTGCGCACGCGCCAGAACGCGATAGTGCGTCGCCTAGCCCAAAGGGCAACGACAAAGCGTCAACTAAACGGCAGCGACGGTGGTGGCGACGCTCGCAGTGAGCAAGCCACGAAGGTCGAGCAACAAGTCGCCCACTTCAACCGACGAGACCAATTCACGTCGCAACATTTCTGCCAACGCTTTATCAATGACGGCAAGCGCCTCTGTGATCACTGTGTCGTGAGTGTCGATCATTGTGGTGCTCCTCTCGGTATCAAACGGAAATTCCGATTGCTCGGTTCCGCCCGATACCCCCATCGTACAGATGGGCTGACCCAACATGCGGACATCCGTGAATCTCTGGTACTTCGCCTCAGTGACGCGTGCCATAGGGTAAGGACATGAATCTTGAAGGTAAAACAACCGTAGTAACAGGCGCAGCCAATGGCATCGGCGCAGCCCTCTCGCGACGTTTCCACGCAGCAGGGGCCCGCGTGGTTCTTGCCGACCGTGACGCAGCAAATTTGAAGCTCGTCGAAAAAGAACTCAACGCAATTCGCCCTGACAGCGCATTCGCAGTTGTTGCTGATATCGGAACCGAAGCTGGAAACGTCGCCCTGATCGACGCAGCACGCGCCAAGTTTGGATTCATCGATTTGTTCTACGCAAATGCCGGCGTCGGCATGGGTACAGACCTTGAATCAACTGATGAAGAGACATGGAATACCGCCATGGACATCAACTTGCACTCACACCGTTGGGCAGCAAAACATTTGATGGGTGAATGGCTCGCAGCTGGCGAAGGATATTTTTGCAGCACTGCATCAGCTGCCGGATTGTTGTCTCAAATCGGAAGCGGCCCCTACAGCGTCACCAAACATGGTGCAGTGGCATTCGCTGAATGGCTTTCCATTACGTACGGAGACCGTGGCGTGCGAGTTACAACCTTGTGCCCTCAAGGCGTCAACACAAATATGTTGAACCCACCTGATGCAGAAAAAGGCATCGGAAATACTGACGGCGGCAGTGCCGTAAAAGCATCTGGAGCAGTTCTTGAGCCATCAGAAGTTGCTGACATCGTGTACAACACAATTGTTGCCGAGAAATTCTTAGTCATGCCTCACCCAGAAGTGCACACATACGAAAAGCGCAAGGTTGACGATCGTGACCGCTGGCTAGCAGGCATGCGACGCTTGCAAGCTCGCGTTGCTGGCGACTGATAACCCAGACAGTTTCGTGTTCTAGAGTTTGCGCATGGCAATACGACTAGACCCCGCTGACGAATACATGCACGAACTCGGCCCAGAGTCGAACTTCAACGAAAGCATGTACATCAATTGTTTCGACCCTAAGACTCAAGTCGGTGGTTGGTTTCGCATGGGCAACCGCGCGAACGAGGGATACGCCGAAATGACCATTTGCATTTATTTGCCGAATGGTCGCGTTGGTTTTATGTTCAAGCGTCCAAATATTGATAACAACGATGCACTTGATGCCGGCGGTCTGACATGGACCATGGTGAAGCCATTTGAAGAATTACGCATTGACTATGTCGGCAAAGTGGTGGTGCTTGATAATCCACACGAGATGGCAGATCCTAAAACAGCTTTCGCGAATAATCCGTTTGTGGAATGCGAAGCTCACATCACATTTACTGGCCAAGGTAAGCCCAGCATGTTTGGCGGTGAGCCTGATGTGCCACACGAAGCACCGGGCGAAGAGTTTGCTAAAGGCCACTACGAACAATTAGTCACGGCAACTGGATCCATTCGCGTCGGCGACGAAGAGTTTGCAATCAATGGCTTCGGATTACGCGATCACTCGTGGGGCCCACGCTTCTGGCAAGCACCGTGGTACTACCGCTGGCTCACTGCAAACTTCGGTGAGAACCTTGGCTTCATGGCGAGCCGCGTTGCAAAGAAAGATTCAGCTGGCTCACGCGGAGGGTTCGTGTGGGACAACGGCAAGATTCACCTGTGTGACGACGTACAAATTTCTACTGTCACTGTTGGTGAAGATAACTACCACGACAAGGTCACAGGTGTCATTAAGTCATCGCGCTCAAACAAAGAGTGGAATTTTGAAGGCGAAGTCACCAGCCTTATTCCGCTACGTAACCGTCGCCAAGACCCCGATGGAAATTGGCTAATGACGCGTATTAGTGAAGGCATGACCAAGTGGCGTATCACTTCTGGAGAACATGAAGGCGCAACAGGCTTCGGAATGTCTGAATATCTTGATCAAATCATCGACGATGCACCTGTAGGTATCGCCGAGTAGCGATTCGCTACCCTCAATCGTTGACACATTCACTGGGTACTGTGCGGATATGCGCATTCCCCGTTTAATACTCACTCTTCTTCTTGTTGGCACACCCGTTGCCGCGGTGGTTGCCACATCGTCAGTTGCACTGGCAGATCCGTTTACGTATTCAAGTATTGACGTTGGCAACCAGGCTGTGTGTGCAGTCACAACCGACGGAACAGGGCTTTGCTGGGGAAGCAATCGCGACCAATATCTCATCTCGACTTCTCACGATGATGTTGTTCCTACTCCCACGAAAATTTCACTACCAAATAACGATCGATTCGTCTCGCTTGACGGCGGTGCAAATCGCACATGGTGTGGGTTAGCAACATCGGGGAATGTGTACTGCTGGGGAGATCACCACATCGGAAGCTATTTCACTCCTACGTCTCGCACGCCAGTTGCCGTTGAATTCCCGCACGCAATGACAATTACCGAAGTCCACAGTGGTTACAGCAATGGTTGCGCACTAAACACTGACGGTGAACTGTGGTGTTGGGGAGACATTCTTGAATCAGGAAGTGGCGAAACCGAGCCCATGCGCACCCCTGTCAAAGTTGCTATTCCACGTGGGGAGCGCGTCATAGATTTTGACAATGGCGGAGCTTCATGCGCCGTTACTGATCTCGGAAACATCTATTGCTGGGGTCATTCAAACGGCGCGGGTCAATTAGGCATCGGATACGTCAACAACTTTGCTTACGCAGTGTCCGTCACTCCCCTCAAAGTTCTTACACCTATTGGTGTTGCATTTGCATCTGTCACTACTGGCCTTGAACATTCTTGTGCACTGTCCACAACAGGTAACGGGTATTGCTGGGGCGACAACTACGAAGGCCTCTTTGGAAACAACTCAATAGTCGATAGTCCGACCCCTACAGCAATGATCGTGCCAGACAATGAAAAACTTGCACTCATTACAACCGGTTGGTACCACACGTGCGTACTCACCATCTCTGGGAAAACATGGTGCATGGGCCGAGGTGACTTCGGTGAACTAGGCACAGGCACATCACTTGGCGGCAAGACTTACCGCACTCCCCTTGTTCCTACAGGCACGCAGTTCAGCACCATCAGTGCAGCACTCGGCACTACCTGTGGCATCTCGCTCGACAACAAGGCGTGGTGTTGGGGTGGTCTGAATTGGGGTACCAGTGGAAACGGAAGCATTGTTGCTTCTCTTTCTCCCTCAGTCATTGCGGCCGTCGGCACGCCCACCGTGTCTCTTAGTGCTGCCACAAACATTGATGCAGAAGCAGCAACCATTCGCGGCACAGTGAATGCAAACGGCAATGCCACGCGCATGTCGGTGGAATTTTCCGTCTCCCCAACATTTACTACCTCACGCAACACATCCGTCTTTACCGTGTTACGCGATGGCAACTACACACCGGTTGCAATTCCTACCGACCTCAGTGGGCTCGAGCCGCGCACTACCTATTACGCACGCATGATTGCAACTAATACTTTTGGTTCAACTGTCAGCAATGTCATTTCACTCACCACTCTTGGTACAGAACCAGAAGTCTCTGATCTGAATATCTCTGATATCACGGGCAACGAAGCAAGCGTCTCGGCCTCAGTCAACCCTGGCCGACTTTCAACATCATCAATTCTTGAATATTCACAAGACAAAACATTTGTCTCGGATGTCACTTCTGTGTCTCTCGTTTCTATCAGAGGGTCTGAAACCCAAACTTTGACTGCGTCGCTCTCCGGGCTTCATGCCCGCACCACGTATTACGTACGAGTGACCTCTACTAACCAGCTTGGCAGTACCCATTCACGAGTTGCCTCGTTTATAACCATCGGTGCCCTGCCGCAAGCGACACTCACTTCAGTAGCAAGTTCCCTTTCGTCGATAACAGCAACAGTCTCAGTTGATACTGGCCTGTTATCTGGATTTGTGCATCTGGAAGCTTCTCAGGACCCGAACTTCAAGGATTCAATCTCATCAAACGTCAGCAACTTTGTTAGCGGCGGACCCACACAACATTCGCTCGCAATCACTGGTTTATCAAACCGCACTAATTACTTCATCAGAGCCATTGCAACGAACGAGCTCGGGTCATTCACCACCGAACCGCAGAGCGTGCGGACTGCCGGAGGAATCCCCTCAGTTTCGACAATTCACATTGTTCCCCAGATCGAATCAGCAACACTTGGAACCACAATCGAGACCACAGGACTTGAGACATTTGTTGTTGCCAAAGTGTCTACCAATGTAGACATGTCCGAACCCACCGAACACTTCATGTATTCAGGAACGGCTAGTGGTCACCAATCATTGACCGTCAAAGATCTACAACCCCGAGTGCTGTACTTTGTGCAGATCGTTGCCACTAACGCGGCTGGCACCACCAATTCAGAGGTCGCATCGTTCACGGCACTTTCCCCTGTCGGTGTGGTGATTAACGGAGATGATGAATCCACAACTTCACTATCCGTCACTTTGAACATCACGGTTCCGCACAACACGGCAGCCGTTCGCATTTCAAACTATGCCGACTATCGCAATGCGCGAGTGGTCAAGCCCACTGAATCACTGTCATGGCAATTACTGACAATTGCCAAATCTCAAACAGAACGCACTGTCTGGTTGCAATTTATTTCAACATCTGGGGTCGTCACTACATATTTCGACACAATTGCCGTCTCCTTAGAAACAAACCAAACTCCCCCGCCAGACACCACCGTTGTTGAATCACCGGTGGTGATCGCATCTCAACGTTCACCCATCCGCACCGCCACCGTGATCGCGCGTGGTACTCGCGCAAATATCGTACGTATCCAAACCAAAATTGGTAAGAAAATCTCCTCGCGTACAACAGCAAAGAAGTCAGGGACTTTCACAGTCGCTTTTCCGAAAGGCATCACACGAATGCAAGTTCGTTTTGTCAATAAGTCTGGTGCAGTCTCACAATGGACCACTGTTTCATCACACAAGTAAAACTTTGAGCTAGTTGTTTGCAGTGCGATTCAGGAATTGATGAGCAACGTCTGCATTACCAATGACTTCAAGTGACGACATAGGAATTCTGCGCCACAGTGCGAGCAAAAGATCTTGAGCAGTTCCTCGTAATGCACAGTCTCCCTTTGCATGTTCACGAGTCACAATGACTTCTGTTGTCTCTGTAGGCACAATTAGCCATTCACCATCAACGTCTGTGCAGTGAATGTGCACTGATCCGCTCAATACGTCTTCTTCTTCGCGGACATTGTGCACCGCCATTACATGTATGAACTCATCGATGCCATCACTTGCTAGGACGGAATCGATATGGGTTGTTTTGCCGGCCGCAGAATGTGCATCCCATGAATGAACTGCTGTCTCGTGAGCCATCCGCCGAATTACCCAGGCAACATCCTGGATGCCAGCCCATGTCCAGCATGAACGCGCAGGGTCAATAGACGATAAAACACTGATGAGCTCCTCGAGGCCCTTGCGGTATTCAGAGAGAAGATCTTTGTCGGCAGGCTTCGAACGCGGTACGTAATCATCGGGGTTCATCATGTGGCTTTCCACGATGAACTTCCATGAATAATGCACTTCGATCATGTGCCACAACAGATCAGTTCCTACCCACGGTTCGCAGGAAGCAATGGGTGACGACATGGCAGTTGCTACAGAATCTGCAAATGCTACGCCTTCATGTCGCAATATTGCGAGGTAATCAGAAGACGTCAGCATGATCTATTGAACGCAATCAGATAGAGCGTGTGGCATCTGCCAGTTCTTGCCATTGCTTCATCGGCAACGTGCCAGGGGCATCGGTGAGTACCTGAACACATACGTGATCTGCACCAGAATCAAGATGTCCTTTGATGCGGGAAACTATTTGTTCCGTTGTGCCCCATGCAACGATGGCATCGACAACACGATCTTCTTGATTTGTCACTTCATCGGCTGTAAAGCCCATACGAACAAGGTTGTTCACATAGTTCGGCAAACGCGTGTATGTCTTCATATGTTGGCGAGCAATGTCACGCGCCTTTGCTGGATCGGTTTCGAACACCACGGCTTGCTCTGGGGCCAGCAATGCACCAGCGCCCATAGTTTTGCGTGCAAATGCTGTGTGCTCCACAGGAATGAAATACGGGTGAGCCCCGGCACCACGTTCAGCTGCAAGCTTCAACATCTTTGGCCCTAGAGCTGCAAGAACTCGTTGCGGTGGCGTACTAGGCGCTGGTGAAAAGAAAATTCCTGCATCCATTGCGTCGAGATATTCAACCATTGTGGAATATGGCTTGTCGTAATTGCCCTTGTGCACGCCGTTCACCATTGGTGCATGGCTGACGCCCATTCCTAACAGGAAACGATCGGGAAATGCTTCGGTGACGGTTTTCCAACCGGCTTGCATTGTTTGCGCAGTGCGAGCATGAATGCTTGCGATACCCGTTGCCAAGACCATCTTCTTAGTAGCAGACAACAGCAGTGCGGTTGATGCAAAGGGCTCACGCAATACGGCTTCAGGAACCCACACAGTGCCGAAACCCATGGTCTCTACTTCTGCGATTGCTTCCTGCGCCTTAGCCATTGGTTGCAGGTCAAAGTCTGCAGTCCATAGTCCGACTCGTCCAAGATTAATTGTGCTCATGTCATTCAGACTAGAGCCTCAGTCTCGCGAAATGATTAGCGCTGCAATAGCCAGTCGTCAATCAGACGGCGTGCGATTGAAATGGCTCCAGGAATCATGGGCAGGTCTTCCCTGTTGTACCAATTGGCATCAGCAATTTCGGTGGTATCACACACAATGTCGCCAGAGACATAGCTGGCGCGAAATCCGAGCATCAGTGAATTCGGAAACGGCCACGGCTGACTTGCAACATATTGAATGTTGTTCACAACAATGCCCACTTCTTCTTCTACTTCACGCGCCACTGCTTGTTCCAAGTTTTCACCTGGTTCCACAAAGCCGGCAAGACATGAGTACAACGGCATTGGGAAATTAGTTCCTCGTGCAAGTAACGCCTGCTGGTCATCGCCTTCACCGCGCGTGACCAATGTGATGATGGCGGGAGACAAACGAGGAAACTGCATGAGCGAACATGCGGGGCATCGAAACGCACGCTCGTTGTGTGCAAGTTCAGTTGGTTCGCCGCATCGGCCGCAGAAACGATGCGTGCGCGCCCATTCAATGAGCTGTACCGCACGTCCCGCTACTGCCCATTCGGTATTACTGACACGGGCAAACAAGGAATACAGATCAGTCTCAGCGCCATAGCCAGGGTCTTCGCCATGCGGAACGTCAATACCCCAACAAGCAATGTCTCCGTGCATGCCAAGAAAGTGACTGGTCCATCCTTCTTCGGCCGGACGGTCATCAATGAACACCTTGGTGCCAACCACATGGATATAGCGATGTTCAACCGCAGAATCGGCGGGAATCAGTGACGGGCGAAAGGGGGAATCTTGCTGGCTCATTGCCCACTGACGGTAGTGCGTATTGCGCTGTCTAGGATAACTACATGGCACGTTCCCAAAACTCAGTAGTAATTATCGACACCTTGCGCACCCCAATCGGCAAGCGCAACGGAGGTTTGTCCACCTTGCACCCAGGCGAATTGCTCGGCATTGTGCAAAAAGGAATTCTTGATCGCACAGGTCTTGACCCAGCACTTGTTGAACAAGTTGTTGGCGGTTGCGTTAGTCAAGTCGGCGAACAGGCATTCAACATCACTCGTACTGCATGGTTGGCAGCTGGCCTTCCACTCACCACCGCTGCAACCACCATTGATACACAGTGTGGTTCTTCACAACAGGCCACTGGTCTTGCAAGTTCACTCATTGGTTCTGGCGTTGTTGACATTGCAATTGCTTGTGGTGTTGAAGCAATGAGCCGAGTACCCATCGGAGCATCGGGCCGCAAAGAATTTGGTCTCGGTATCCCAATGCCAAAGACATACTTCGCCGAGTACGAAATGACTTCTCAATTCGAAGGCGCAGAGCGCATCGCTGACAAGTGGGGCATCTCTCGCGAAGACACAGACAAGTGGGGCCTTATTTCTCAACAGCGCGCAATTCGTGCATGGGAAGAAGACCGCTTTGCTGGTCAGTTCATCGAAGTAGATGCACCAGAAGTGAACGAAGCCGGCGAAGTCACTGGTACACGTCGCGTGTCACGCGACGAAGGCTTGCGCGAAACTACTTTGGAAAAGCTCAGCACCCTGAAGCCAGTTGGTCGCCCAGATGGTGTCCACACAGCTGGTAACTCATCGCAGATTTCTGATGGCGCATCAGCAGTTCTCATGATGACCGAAGAAAAGGCCAATCAACTCGGCCTCAAGGCACGTGCTCGCATCGTTGACTCTTGCCTAGTCGGGGTTGATCCGGTACTCATGTTGACAGGACCAATTGATGCAACCCAGCGTCTCCTTCAGCGCAACAACTTGAAGATCTCGGACATTGATGTGTTTGAAATCAACGAGGCGTTTGCGTCTGTTGTTCTGGCATGGGCCAAAGAAGTTGGTGCTGATCCTGAGCGCACAAACCCCAACGGTGGTGCAATCGCTCTTGGTCATCCTCTCGGCGCAACAGGCGCCTTCCTTGTCACCAAGGCACTGAACGAACTCGAGCGCACCGGTGGTCGCTACGCAATCGTTTCAATGTGCTGTGGTGGTGGCCTCGGAACCGGCACGCTCATCGAGCGTCTCTAAACAAAGGAGCGCGCATGGCGCGCAATCATGTGGCCGTCACGGCTGTTCTCTTTTCATCGCTTCTATTCGGCTGCGCCCAAAAACAAATCGCCGTCACTCCTGACGGTCGTGTTCATGGCGTCATCACTCATGTCACAGACGGCGACACAGTCGATGTTCGCTTCGGTAGCAACACTGAAAAGATTCGACTCATAGGGGTTGATACCCCCGAAACGAAACACCCCACAAAACCAGTGGGCTGTTGGGGGCCTGAGGCATCTGCACACACAACGGCGTTATTGCCACCCGGCACTGATGTGTACATCGTGCGTGATGCAGAAGCTCGAGACAAATACAAACGACTGTTGGCATACGTGTATCGATCAGCCGACAACTTATTTGTCAATTACGAATTGGTCGCAGGTGGTTGGGGCGTGCCCCTCTCCATTGCGCCGAATACTGCATTCGAAACGGACTTTGCGGCGGCTGCGTATTCAGCACAACAAGCAGATCTCGGGTTATGGGGACACTGTCGGGGGTAGTGTTTCTGTATGCCAGACAGTCGCACTCTTGCCTCACGATTGGGTCACAGCGACGATGCACGACTGGTCATCATCTCGTGCGACGATCTCGGTTCATGTCATGCGGCCACTGAAGGCGTCTACCAAGCACTGCGTGACGGAGTTGCTACGTGTGCATCAATCATGGTGCCTGCACCGTGGGCAAGATACGCAGCACAGCAATACAACGGCGACGACATTGGTGTGCACCTCACACTGAATGCCGAACATCCTTTGTACAGATGGGGCCCATTGACTCACGCTCCATCACTGTTGTCAGGCGAAGGAGGCTTTCCTCGGTCAGTTGATGACTTGTGGGAACACGCCGATTCAACAGAAGTGTTGCGTGAATGTCGAGCACAAATTGAGCGTGCATTGGCATGGGGTATTGATGTCACACATCTTGCACCACACCTCACGTCCATCACTGTGAGGCCAGAATTTTTTGATGTGTATCTCGAACTTGCTGTGGAGTTCAAACTGCCTATCCGTTTGCCTTCCACCATCTCTGCGTCATCAGCTGGTTTTCCATTCCGTCAGTTAGCTACTGATGAAGGCGTTGTGTTTCCTGATCATTTTGACCATGACTGGCGCACGGGAAGTCGTGAACGCGTTCTTAGTGCGCTTGCTTCACTTGAACCTGGTGTCACAGAAATTCATGTGCAGCCTTCAATAGACACTCCTGAAGTGCGAGCACTTGGTGATGTAGCGGTCGGATGGATCGACGACTTGGCTCTTGCTCTGAGCGATGAACTTCGCAGCGCTATTGCGTCAAGTGGCGCAGTGCTAATTGGCTATCGCGAATTACGCGACGCCATGCGTGCTAACTAACGAATCCCGACAAACATGTCGGTTTCCATCATTCCTTCTGGCACGTCGCGGTGATGACTCTGGGCCAAAATCCAGTCTTCCCACGGATACACGTCAGCTAATTCGGCGTCTGTGAGTCCGAACCAAAACTTGGCAGCAGGATCAACTTGAGTGGCATGCGCACGAAGCGACTGAGTGCGCGCAAAGAGATAATCGCCAATATGCAGACGCGTTGTAACACGGTGATCTTGAGACGGACGATTACGCCAGTTCTCATCAAACGGTGACTCGCCATATTTCAACACCAATGCTTCATGCACTGCAAGAATGCGCTCTTTTGCCCACAATGTGTAATACATCTTTTGTGGTTGCCATGGCTCCCCAGCTTCGGGGTACCACGCAGGGTCGCCCGCACGATCAAATGCCAACACACTTGCATCATGAACCCGTAAATGATCAGGGTGCGGATAACTGGCTTGGTCATCGTTGTACGTGAGAATTACATGCGGACGCTCGAGTCGAATCAAGCGAACAAGACGACCGGCAGCTTCATCAAGATCTGCCATATGGAAACAATCAGGATTGTTGTTCGAATCAGAACCAGCCATGCCCGAATCTCTGTAGCCCAACATATGCAGAGCACTAAAACCAATGGCCTCAACTGACCTGCGCAACTCTTCAGGGCGCACAATGGCGAGGTGCGCTCGTTCTTGTTCAGGCGTCATGTCGTGAAACGGCTGGCCTGGTTCACGCAACGCCGGGTTCTGCAGATCGCCTTCTTCGCCGCCTGTGCAGCACACGAGCACTGTCCGCACTCCTTCAGCAAAGTACTTCGCCACCGTGGGAGCACCTTTAGACGCCTCATCATCAGGATGAGCGTGAATTGTCATGAGGCAGAGTGGATCTCCCGAGGAAGACAATGGGGGCGTAGGCATCCTTGACAGGATAGTGACCAAGCGGTCATGAACCGATCACGCTGGGGGGTTGTTCCACCGCTAAGGGTGTTCAATCTGTGAGAATAGCCATATCGACTTCTCCACCACTGCCCTGCCGATTGGCATTTTTGAGACGGACATCAACTGTCGTCTCACAGCTGGCAACGATGCCTTTCGCGCATTAGTCCTCGGAGGAGCACCCGTCAGTGTTGGTACTGCTCCGTGGGTCAATGCATTACCGCAAGAACGAACAGAATGTGAACGACGCTGGGTACAGCATCGTGACAGCGGAGAAACTTTTACTGTTGAATTCCGCATCGGATTAGCAACGGGTGAAGTCATGTGGATTCAAGCGTCAACTCAACCCGTTGTTATTGATGGCGCACTTGCCGGTTACATCGGAACGGCCATTGATTGCACGTCACTTGTGACACAGCGGCAACTGTCTGATCAGCTTGTCGGGTTACTTGATGTCTCTGGCGATGCAGTACTTGTTTTTGATCGTGTTGGTGAACTGATGTTTGCAAACGACACCGCACGCACGCTCATTGGCGTCGCTGACCCTGGTGCAGGCGCTGGCGACATCGCTGCACGCACGTTTATGCAAGCAGTGCGCGACCAATTGCCTCGCGTCTTGCTTGATGCTGCCCCACCAGCTGATTCATCGCATCGCTGGGAAGGTGAAATAGGTTTCCGTTCCCCAGATGGCATTGCCCGCACGCTGTCTGTTGTGGTGCAAGTAGTGCGCGATGCCAACGGAAGCGTGCATCACTGGGCCACGATCACCCGCGATATCACTGAAGAGCGACAATCACAAGCCGAACTTGCACGCCAAGCAACCCACGATGCATTAACCGGGTTACCGAACCGAGTGTTATTCGAGCGCAAGACCACCGAAGCTCTTGAACGTAGTCGCACTACACATTCAAGTGTCGCTGTGTTGTTTATTGACCTCGACAAACTGAAGCACGTAAACGACACCATTGGTCATGCCGTTGGTGACCAACTGATTGTCACTGTTGCTCGCCGTCTCGCAGCAGCAACTCGTCCTAGTGACTTAGTGGCACGCATCAGTGGTGATGAGTTTGTTGTTCTGTGTGAGGGGCTACTTGATGAACAAGTTGCTCTTGATGTTGCCGAGCGAATTCGCACATCAATTACAGGGCCATTGGTATTGCAAGGCGTGGAAATCGAAGCTGGCGCAAGTATCGGTGTCGCAATGTCGACACCAGAACTTCTCAGTTCTGAATCAGCTGCTGATGCTGCAGTGACATTGTTACGTTCAGCAGACACCGCTATGTACCGAGCTAAACAACGTGGTCGCGGCAGATCAGAGCTATACAGCGAAGATATGCGCACAGCTGCCAAAGCACGCCAGACTCTTGCATCAGAACTTGAACAAGCATTGGCAGGCAATCAGTTCGCCGTGGTCTTTCAACCCATCGAATCAGCCCACACAGGCCGCGTGGTTGCTGCAGAAGCCCTGTTGCGCTGGAATCACCCCACTCGGGGACTACTGGCGCCAGGCGCCTTCCTTGACCTCGCAGATGAATCTGGACTCATCGCCCCTATTGGTGATTGGGTGCTGAATGAGAGCGCTCGCACAGTCGCAGAATGGATTTCAACGGGGCTCGTTGATCGCTCGATGGCAATTCATGTCAATGCCTCGCGCCGTCAACTCTCTGACATCACTTTCGTTGATCGCGCACTAACTATCTTGCGTGACAACAATCTTGAAGGCTCTCAACTGGTGTTTGAGACGTCCGAAGCAACATTGGTAGACAACAACCCATCAGTGCTTCGCACAGTTACTGCTCTGAAACGCCAGGGTGTACGCATTGCAGTTGACGACTTTGGTGCTGGCTATTCATCGCTCGCATCATTGCGCACCTTCCCTGCTGACTTATTGAAGCTTGACGGCACCTTGGTACGCGATGTCGGACGCACTGACGGCGGCGATGACCCCATGGTGCGTTCTCTTATTCAGTTAGCTCACTCACTGAATTTGATTGTGTGTGCAGAGTGGGTGACAACCGAAGATCATGTACAGCGCCTCAAAGTTCTTGGGTGTGATTTACTGCAGGGAAACCGCATCGGAGAACCAATTAGTGCAGAAGCATTTGCTACTAAATTGCGCAGAGTTTCTGCGCAACCTTCTCAAGCAATCGACTAGCCCGCCACGGGTGCTGGACCAAGTCCTGCGAAATATGCCAACACTGCAGGGGCATCATTTGCAAGGCGGAACACAAAGTTGCTGCCAGACCATCCGCTTGTTACGGGTAACGAATACGACACTGCAGACCCGTCACCCACTGGGCGTAACTTTCGTGCAAGATCAATGAGATCAAGTCCATCGTCTACAGACACGGCTTCTGCAAATGAATCGAGAACGTTATGTGCATCAAGTGGATTCTGTGCAATATAGCGAGCGGCCTCTTTAGCTAATAGAGAAATGAAGGCCCTCTGGCGAGTACCGCGACCTACATCTCCTGTTCCCTCTGGTTGCCACTGGCCGTCAATCTTTTCTTCAAAATGGCGGGAACGGGCATAGGCCAAGGCTTTTGATCCAGTCAATAACTTGCACCCTTTATGTCCGATAAAAAATCCGGTGGCTTTGTCGCGTGAGCCACGTGGAACACACAGATGCACGCCGCCGATTGCATCAACAATTTTTTTGAAACCAGAAAAATTGACTTCAATGTAATGATGAATCGGGATATTCAAAGCTCTTTCAATTGTTCGCAATAGAACATCTGCTCCACGTTGATAACCAGCGTTGACTCTCGAAAATTTGTCGTTGTCTGACATTCGCACCCACAAGTCACGAGGAATCGACATCATTGAAACAGATTTCGCATTGGTGTCGTACCGCAAAAGAATCAGCGTGTCAGAACGCATCCCAGGATTTTTCTCTTCTGAACCCATTGATGCATAGTCAGCATCATTCGGGTCTGCAGAGGCGCGCGAATCCGAACCAACTAAGAGATAATTCTCAATACCGTCCGTGGCAGGTGACAACGCTGAAGTTGCTGCCGGAACTCGAGTGACAGAATCAAGATGACCGCGGGTTGCCCTCACAATGCCAAGTGCACCTGCGAGCGACATAACGAGTGCGACACACAACACAATCATCCATCGAGGAGCGCCTGCGAATCGCGAGAGTTTGCCTTCGGTCATCACATGACTACGGTACTCAGTCAGTAGCAGGTCGGAGATGCACCACATCTGCGGTGTTGATGCGATGCGACACAGCGCAGTCATCAAGAACCACTAATTGACCATCTGGTTCAACCGCTACGGCACGACCAATGATGTTTTCGCCATTTGGCATTTCTGCACGGACCATTGTCCCCAATGTGGATAAGCACGCGACATACTCGGCGTGCATGACGTCTGGCGATAGGTCTAGTAGGCGATCAATTTCAGGAAGCATTGCCTCAAGAAATTCTTGGGGGGTGAACTCACGAGTCCACCCGCAGCTTGCTAACGAAGCTGCCCCTGGCGGTGCCCAAGCAAGATTCAGACCAAGCCCAGCAATCACGAAGGGGATTTTCCCATCTGGTCCGGCTGGCGCTGCCTGAGACAAAATTCCCGACAGCTTTTCACCATTGACCAATATGTCGTTCGGCCATTTCAACACGGCATTCACACCGCACTGATTTCGTGCAACATACGCAGCAGCGAGCACCACCACCTGAGTCAGGGACTGAATGTGCTCTGGGACATTACGGAACAAAAGCGAGACGAGAAGGTTCGCGCCCCGCGGAGCTTCCCATGTGCGATCAAGGCGGCCCCGGCCAGCTGACTGGAAATCAGCCCGCAAGACGCTGCGGTCAGGGGCCCCTTCGAGCCCAGCTGCCATCAGGTCAGCATTGGTACTTCCCGTCTCAGGGATGGCTCGAATATGCCAGTGGCTCGATGAGTTCGCAATTGTGTGGTCCATTAGACCAAGATTGTCATCTGTGCTGAAGAAAATCCTTATCGCCAATCGCGGCGAAATCGCCGTCCGTGTTATCCGAGCTGCCCGAGAGATGGGAATCGCTACTGTGGCGGTCTATTCCGAGCTCGACCGCAATGCCTTGCACGTGCGCCTAGCCGACGAGGCATACGCACTTGGCGGCCAGACAGCAGCCGAGAGCTACCTCAATACAGAGGCCATTCTGAAGGCAATCACGGACAGTGGCGCTGACGCAGTTCACCCCGGATACGGATTCTTTTCTGAGAACCCCGACTTTGCTCGCGCCATCACAGCCATGGGCGTTGCATTCATCGGGCCTCCACCAGAAGCCATCGACGAAATGGGTGACAAAGTCTCGAGCCGCAAAGCAGCACTTCGCGGTGGAGCACCCATTGTTCCTGGCACAACAGAATTTGTTACATCAGCAAAAGAAATTACTGACTTCGGAAATGAACACGGTTGGCCACTAGCAATTAAAGCTGCATTCGGTGGCGGTGGACGAGGCATGAAAGTGGTGCAGTCAGCAGACGAAGTGCAGGCAGCCATGGATTCAGCACAGCGCGAGGCAAAGAGTTTCTTTGGACGCGATGAGATTTACATCGAGCGCTACCTCACATGGCCACGCCACATTGAAGTACAACTCGTTGGTGACCAACACGGAAACGTGGTGTGGATCTCAACGCGTGACTGCTCGGCTCAGCGTCGTCACCAAAAACTCATTGAAGAAGCACCGGCACCTGGCCTTCCTGCTGGCGTCGAAGAAGCAATGGGTGCTGCAGCAGTAAAAGCTGCAAAAGCTGTTGGCTACTACAACGCCGGAACCGTGGAATTCATTTTCCAAGACGGAGATTTCTTCTTTCTTGAGATGAATACTCGCTTGCAAGTTGAGCACCCTGTTACAGAAGTCATCACTGGCATCGATCTTGTTGAATGGCAAATTCGCGTTGCATCTGGTGAGAAATTGCCAATGACACAAAAAGAAGTTCTTGCTGCACGTCGCGGACACGCAATTGAAATTCGTATTAACGCTGAAAACCCAGCAGGCGGAAAGTTTCTTCCCTCTCCTGGCCCCATCACAAAGCTTGTTGCACCAGATGGCTTCGGCGTGCGCTTTGACGCAGGGTATGAATCAGGCGATGAAATCAGCCAGTACTACGACAACCTCGTTGGAAAAGTCATTGTGTGGGGACGCGATCGCGATGTTGCAATTGCCCGCGCCGTTCGCGCACTCAAAGAAATGGTTGTGGAAGGAATTGCCACCACCATTCCTGCTGATATCGCAATTCTTGAACACCCCGACTTTGCGGCTGTTACTCACTCAACAAAGTGGGTAGAAGAAGTTCTCGACCTGTCACACATTGGAACTGCGCCAATTACTCCTGCCGGAGACGACAACGAACCTCTCGTTCAGCGCACCACCACTGTTGAAGTCAATGGTCGCCGCTTCGATGTGAAGTTGTGGGTTCCTGAATCTGCTGGCGTTGCGACGTCAAGCGCCAAGGCCAAGAAGCCAACACGCAGCGCTGCTGCTTCAGCCGGAGCAGGTGGAGGTAGCGGCAAAGTTTCTGTCCCAATGCAAGGAACCATCGTAAAAATTCTTGTTGAAGTTGGTCAGACCGTTGAAGCTGGCCAAAGCGTTGTCGTCTTGGAAGCCATGAAGATGGAAAACCAGATCGAAGCAGACAAGTCTGGCGTTGTGAAGGCAATCAATGTCAAGACCGGCGACACAGTCGGTGCTGGCGACGTTGTTGTAGTTATCGAATAGCTATTCGGCTGCGTCAGCTAAAGCTTCGGCCAAAGCCGGATGCACCAATAACGATTCTTCAATATCGGTGACTTTTAGGTTGGCTGTTACTGCAAGTGCAATAACGCTGATCAATTCTGCTGCGTGACGACCCACGATGGAGCCACCCAATACTTCACCGGTAGCCGGATCACTGATGATCTTGACAAAGCCACGAGAATCATTGTTAATGAGCGCCTTAGCTGTGGTTGAGAACGGAACTTTCGTGACACGGATTTTTCTACCCGATGCAAATGCATCTGCTTCAGCAAGTCCTACATCAGCAATTTCTGGTTCAGTAAATATCGCAGATGCTGCTTTGTCGTAATCAAGATGGCGATGAGGTCCTTTGGGGCCGCCCACTACTTGTTCGGCAACCTTGCGACCTTGCATGGAAGCCACTGATGAAAGTGGAAGCTTTCCACTGACATCACCAGCTGCATAAATGTGTTCAATATTGCTTTGACAATGACGGTTGATCGGTATGTAGCCACCATCAGTGACCACGCCCACTTCTTCAAGACCAAGACCTTCAGTGTTCGGAAGAGAACCGATGGCGAGAACGACATGCGTAGTTTCAGACACTCGCCCATCATCACAAACAACCCGAACACCGTCTGCAGTTACTTCCACTGAGGTAGCGCGAGCACCTTTGAACAAACGCAAGCCGCGACTTAAGAACGATTCTTCGAGAACAGCGGCAACTTCTGGGTCTTTGCCGGGCAGAACTTGTTGACGACTAACAACAAGCGTCACCTTCGACCCGAATGAAGCAAACATGTGAGCAAATTCAACTCCGGTAACACCAGATCCGATAATTGTGACGCTCTCAGGGAAAATGCGAGGAGGATAACAATCACGTGTTGTGAGAATTCGATTTCCGTCTGGTGTCACGAAATTCGGAATACGTGGTCGTGAACCAGTCGAGATCAGAATGTCACTGGCTTCAAGAACATGTGTCGTGCCATCGGCTGCATCAACATGAACCGTGTGGGCAGAGGCAAGCCGCGCAGTACCAATAATGATGTTGACTCCTTGACTCTCAAGCAAAGTGTGCACATCATTTGATAGTCGAGTCTTGATGCTCTCAATTCGGGCAGTAAGGGCAGCGACATCAACCTGAGCGGAGCGATCTTCTAGACCCATACCTGACAGGTTGTCCGTAAAGCTCATTGCCCCACCTGTTGCAATCATGGCTTTCGATGGCACGCAATCGAGAAGGTGCGCAGCACCTCCCAAAATTTCACGCTCAATCAGAGTGACTGCAACACCACGTCTGGCAGCGGCGGATGCGGCAGAATGACCCGCTGGTCCGCCACCGATGATGACTAATTGTTTGTCGACGTTCACTCTTGCGAGACTATCGGCGTTGTCGTTGTGGTGGCGGGAGCATTAGTAAACCTAGGGACAACAGGGACGACAGCCGGTACAAGGTTCGGACAATACTTTGACGGAAATCCGATCCTGTCTCGGCGCTCCCCCACATATTCAAAGTGCATTCCATCTGCCCATGGGAAGTTCCCACCCCACGCAAATCCCCATTTACGGAAGATCCGAACGACAGAACAATTCATCTGAGGGACACGTCCCTGTGCGTTGGCGGTCGTGTTGATGTCAAAAGCCATTCCCCATGCATGGCGTGCAGGCGATCCGAATACACCGCCTCGACGGTTATAGCGAGCAACAAAACACCCGCCGTAACTATTGGAATTAACAAGATCAATAGAGCCAGCTAGGCCTGCCTTACTTATTTCACTTAATGCACTTTGAAGAGCAGGTACAACAGTTTTGTGGCAGTTGTTATGCAGACCAATGTCTGAATACCGCTTGTTCCACACAATGTTTTTATTCACCCACGTTGAAGAGATCTGAATTCCAGCACCAGTTGTGGGCCGATACGAGAACTCTCCCAGTAAAGACTTAGCTTTTGCGGTACCAAGTTGAGCATCCGGGTCTGGCGTATCCCATGAGTATCGAACTCGATATGTGGAACTCTTTCCAATGCCTTGTGCCAGCAATGCCCTCGTCACAACTGATAATGACGTCATCCCTGTCAGCATCACGGTAGTGACCGACATCGTGCCTAAGACCCTGGCCGACACATCAGACATTGTGATGTCACCTTCGTCTACAAAAGAATCAGGCACGATCGCCCCCACCACGAATTCATGTGGGGAAAACTTCGAATCCCTCAATGTGATTACATCTCCGATGTGTGCTGAACGAACACGCGCAGCAGTCTCACCCATCAACACTTCACCGCGATTAAGAGGTTCTGCCATTGCAGGTCCACCAATGGCTGATATCAGAGATACTGGCGCCACCATCGTGGCAAACGGAATTCGCCACTTGTTTTTCAGCCGTAGTAAATCTTTGCCATCACGAGTATGTGCAGTCAACGGGACAAACGGAAAATTGAGGACTGCGATAGTGGCACCAGACGCGCGGGCTGCCTTTGCTACCAGACCAACTTGATGACGAGACATTGACGACACCGAGACAGAAATCACTGGGGTGAGAAACGTATTCGGAAATGGGCTGACCGCTTCAGCTCGCAGTACTGGCGTACTGGTAGAGAAAAGTGCAAGTCCAAGCCCCATCACCCCCAACAGAGATAGCCACCGACGCACCTATTTCACCGTAGTTGATGAATGGCTTCCCCTTTAGGTAGTTGCGCGAACTACCGTAGAGAACCTGTGAGTGATGAAATTGACGATCTAGGAACGAATGGCCTCGAGCTAGAAAAAGCACGCCGCCTTGGCTCGCTTGATGCACTACGCGCAGAGGGCACAAATCCGTACCCATACCGCTTTGATCGGTCTCACACACTTGGTGAGATTCGCAACGAATTTGGTGTTCTTGAAGCAGGAACTGAAACAGAAACCCACGTCACAGTCGCTGGACGAATCCTGCTCAAGCGAGATCAAGGCAAACTTATTTTTGCCACATTGCAAGATCGCGAAACGTCCATTCAATTGTTCGTATCAAAAGCAATCGTCGGCGATGGCGCATTTGATGCCATCAACAATTTGGACCTCGGAGACTGGGTCGGCGCAACAGGCATAGTGATGACCACACGCAAAGGAGAACTATCAATCAAGGTTGATTCAGTGGTTCTACTTTCAAAAGCTGTTCGCCCACTGCCAGACAAATGGCACGGTCTCACTGATACAGACACTCGCTATCGCCAGCGCTATGCAGACCTCATCGGCAATGAAGAATCGCGTCGCATGTTTGCTGTTCGCCATGCAGTCATTGCCAGCTTTCGTCGCACATTGCACGAACGCGGTTTTATCGAAGTTGAAACTCCGGTACTGCATGTGGAACCAGGCGGCGCACATGCACGACCTTTCGTTACCCATCACAACGCGCTCGACATGACCTTGTACCTGCGCATCGCGCTTGAGTTGCATTTGAAGAGGCTCATCGTCGGCGGCATGGAACGTGTTTTTGAAATTGGTCGCGTTTTCCGTAACGAAGGAATCTCTACACGTCACAACCCAGAATTTACGATGATGGAGCTGTACCAAGCATTTGCTGACTACACCGACATCATGGATCTCACTGAAGTGTTGTTTGTCAATGCAGCAAACGATGCCACTGGTTCATCCACAGTTTTGATTGATGACATCCCCGTTGATCTTGCAAAGCCTTGGCGACGGGTTCGCATGATTGACCTTGTAAAAGAAGCAACGGGTGTTGAAGTGCATCCGTCGCAACCACGCGAGCAATTAGTAGCTCTTGCCGAAAAACACGGCGTGAAGGTGTTGCCACATTTCGGTTCTGGAAAAATCATTGAAGAACTCTTTGAAGCAACGTGTGAAGCAGCTCTTCGTGAACCGACTTTTGTTACAGGTCATCCGGTTGAGATCAGCCCACTTGCTCGTGTTGACCGCAATGATCCGCATCTCACAGAACGATTCGAACTATTTGTTGGCGGACGCGAATTAGCCAATGCATATTCAGAACTCAATGACCCAGTGGAACAACGCCTGCGTTTTGAAGACGAACAGAAGTCCAAAGAAGCAGGCAATGCTGAAGCCGGCACTGTTGATGAAGACTTCTTGCGCGCCATGGAATACGGAATGCCGCCAACTGGTGGCCTTGGTATCGGCATGGACCGCCTAGTCATGCTGATTGGCAATGCTCAATCAATTCGTGACGTCATCTTGTTCCCCACACTTCGCCTGGAGGCTTTCTAATGTCAGACATCGCATGGGGTGTTGGTATCGCAACACTCGATTCTCACGGAGCAACGCTCGATGTACGTTTTCGTACGGTCGGACTTGGGAAATTCTCCCCTGCCGACGCTCCAACATTTCAACCAAGTGTTGATTCAGATCGTGATCGTGGCGTGACATTCGAATCTGTCACCGTAGAAATAGATACCTCCGTTGCACCAGCAAGTGCGAAAGACGTCTACTTGCGTCTCAATTTGTTGTCTCAACGCTTTATGAAGCCTCGCACCATCAACCTTGACGGTGCATTTGGGTTGCTACAAAACGTGGCATGGACCTCGCGTGGACCTGTTGCTATTGAAGCCCTTGAATCAGTGACATGGAATCTTGCACAACGTGGCGAGCATCTTGTGGTGCATGGTGTTGACAAATTCCCACGCATGACTGATTACGTGGTCCCCTCGGGTGTCCGCATTGCAGACGCAAGTCGCGTACGACTCGGCGCTCATCTTGCACCTGGCACCACGGTGATGCACGAAGGTTTCTGCAATTTCAATGCAGGAACATTGGGCGCCTCAATGGTGGAAGGTCGTATCTCAGCCGGCGTCATCGTGGGTGATGGTTCAGATATTGGTGGTGGCGCATCCATCATGGGAACACTGTCTGGCGGCGGAAAAGAAATGGTCACCATTGGCGAACGTTGCCTTCTTGGCGCAAACGCTGGTATCGGAATCAGTCTTGGCGACGATTGCATCGTGGAAGCTGGCCTGTATGTCACTGCGGGCACCGTTGTTATTGACCCATCGGGCACAAACGTAAAGGCCAAACTTCTGTCGGGACAGTCAAACTTATTGTTCCGCCGTAACTCATTGTCGGGCGCTGTTGAGGTCATCTCACGCTCTGGTTCGTGGGGCGGCCTGAACGCCGACCTACACAAGAACTAATGACACCAGACGAACTAGAGACACTGATCGCTGCGCGACGCAGCAGCATGTTGATTGATGCAGCACGACAAGTTGATTCTGCAATTATCGATCGCATTGTTGTAGCAGCTCAATGGGCACCTAACCACAAACGCACATGGCCACTGCGCGTTGCCATAGTGACCGGCAATTCACGACGCACCCTTGGCGACACCATCGCAGATGCAATGGCAATTCACGGTGACGATGACATGAAAGTCACAAAGACTCGTGGGAAGTACATGCGATCACCGGTGGTCATTGTTGTTGCAGCAGCTGAAGGCGAAACAGTGAATGAAACTGAAGAGAACAGGTACGCAGTTGCCGCCGGGGTTCAAAACATGCTTCTCATGATTGAAACTTTTGGATTAGCTGCGCTGTGGGGTTCTCCCGCCAAAGGCGCAAACACAGCAATTACTTCTCTGTGCTCAATGGACACATCCGATCATGTGATGGGCATCATCTACGTTGGCTGGCCATCACAGTCAGTTGCTGCGCCACTTCGACCAGAGATCACAATCACTCACCTCACGTAAGCGAACAGACACAGTCCGTTACAGAGGTCAGAACTTTCTGATGAGGTTTGCGAACCATTCGTCTGGATTATCAATACGACCTCGTAATGAATCCCATGTCCGAGATATTCCATCGCGACCTCGTTGAGGGTGTGACGCAATGTGGTCTGCGACATCTCGTGCGCGTTGCGCCACATCAGAGTCAGCCACAATCTCTGAGACCAAACCCAATTCCGTCAATGAAGCACCGACGATGCGATCGCCGACAAGCACAACACGGTCAGCAACTGCAGGTGAATGCTTCAGATGCAACCATGCCTGACACATCGGCGCTGCAACACCCATTGCAATTTCGCCCACTTGCAGAAATGAGGTTTCCCCTGCCACCACTACGTTGGCCGCTAACGCCAAAGCAGCTCCGGCATTGATTGCGTACCGTTCGAGAGCTACAACGATCGGCACGCGACACTGATAGATCGCAGCATGCACTTCCACCCACGCAGTTAACGGCTCATTTTTAAGATCAGCCCCGGCAACCTTGAGATCAATTCCACTACAGAACGCACCGCCAGAGCCAGACAGCAGAATGCAACCAACATCAGTTGGCACATTGAGAAAAGCATCGCGCAATTCAACAGCTAATTGTTGCGTGATTGCATTTTTTCGATCTGGGCGATTCAGAATGATGTCAAGTCGATTACCGACTTGCTGCACAATCACATTCTGCTCGCTCATGGCGAGTACTACCGACCTGGCTTATAGGTGCCGTACACATCGCGAAGAGCATCACTGACTTCACCAAGGGTTGCGTGAGCACGCAACGCCTCTTTCATCGGAATCAGAATGTTGTCTGTGCCTCGCGCAGCTGCGCGGACTTCTTCAAGAAGTGCTGCCACTTTGGCATGATCGCGGTTTTCTTTGAATTTCTTCAGACGTGCCAATTGACCAACTGCAAGAGTTGGGTCAATGGGGAACACATTTGGCTCCCCTTCACCCTCAACCGTGAACTTATTAACGCCGACTATGACACGCTCATCATCGTCAATTGACTTCGTGTACTCATACGCACTTTGTTCAATTTCGTCCATTTGGAAGCCAGCTTCAATGGCATCAACAGCGCCACCCATTGCATCAATGCGCTCGATGTATTCCCACGCAAGACGTTCCACTTCGTCGGTCAATGTCTCCACGAAATACGAACCAGCAAGTGGGTCAGGAGTATCAGCTATTCCGCTTTCGTATCCAATGACTTGCTGTGTGCGTAATGCGATGCGTGCAGCTGCTTCAGTGGGAAGCCCAAGAGCTTCGTCGTAACCATTCGTATGCAAACTTTGCGTACCACCCATCACTGCGGCCATTGATTGCAGTGCGACGCGTACCACGTTGTTCAGTGGTTGTTGCGCAGTCAGCGTGCTTCCGCCTGTTTGTGTATGGAAGCGAAGAAGCTTGCTTGCTTCTTTCTTTGCACCAAAACGTTCGGTCATGATCTTGTGCCACATGCGGCGACTGGCGCGGAACTTTGCTACTTCTTCGAAGAAGTTGTTATGGCCGTTCCAGAAGAATGACAAGCGTGGTGCGAAATCATCAACGTCAAGGCCCGCGTCGACCGCAGCCTGTACGTATGCAATGGCATTAGCCAAAGTAAATGCTATTTCTTGAACTGCCGAACTTCCGGCTTCACGAATGTGGTACCCAGAGATAGAAATAGTGTTCCACTTCGGAATGTTCTGTGCGCAATAGGCAAAAATGTCTGTGATGATGCGCATGGAAGGACGTGGTGGGTACACATAAGTACCGCGTGCGATGTATTCCTTCAACAAGTCGTTCTGAATAGTTCCGCTAATTGCAGATGACGGAACACCTTGTTCTTCTGCGACCAATTCGTACATCAACAACAAAACTGCAGCGGTTGAGTTAATGGTCATGGAAGTTGACACTTTGTCGAGAGGAAGATCCTTCAACAACATGCGCATGTCTTCAAGAGTGTCTATGGCAACGCCGACTTTGCCGACCTCACCTTCACTGCGTGCATGGTCTGAGTCGTATCCCATTTGTGTCGGCAAGTCGAATGCACATGACAGACCGGTTTGGCCTGCTTCAAGCAAGAACTTGAAGCGCTGGTTTGTTGATTCAGCAGAACCGAACCCGGCGTACTGACGCATGGTCCACAATTTGCCTCGATACATCGTTGGGTACACACCACGGGTGTAGGGAGGCGTTCCCGGAAGTCCCAACTGCGTGGCAGGGTCCCAACCGGCGAGATCGTCGGCCGAATAGAGAGGGGCAATGTCAATGCCAGAGTCAGTGCGCTTTATTTCATCAGCCATGGGGGTCAATCGTACGAGCCACCACTGCTAGTGGCATATTCCTAGAGATTTCTAGGACGCAGCGACCAAGCTGATTTCAATCAGCCATTCCGCGCGAGCCAAGGCCGGAACTGTCACAAGGGTGCTTGCCGCCCTGTGGTCTGCCATCACTTCATCGCGTACGGCCATAACAGAGGCGAGATCGGGGTTCAGCGTGTCTCGAGCCACCACATATGTAGTGATGCTCACGATGTTTGTGACGCCCATTTGGGAGGCACGCAGGATTTCTAGCAAGTTGGCCCACACCACACGCGTTTGACCCTCAAGAGAGGGCGGAACGGTGCCATCAGGCATAGTGGGCACAACGCCCGATGTGAAGACCATCGACTGGGCTCCATCTACCTTCACGGCGTGTGCGTACTTGGCGGCCGGGGCTCCCATGTGTTCTGGCTGAATCTGGCTTATTCCCATACCAACCATTGTGGCGTATTGTGAGGCCATGACCATCACACCAGATGCCCCCGTAGAGACCCGCATGATCGACGGTATTCCGTTGACCCCAAAGCAGGTCACCATTCTTGGCCAAGAAGCTCTTGCCCCGGCAGCCAACGTTGCCGAAGAGCGTCTTCGTCGCAAGCAAAAACTTGCCGGCGCACTGCGTATTTTTGGACGACTCGGATTCGGTGAAGGCGTTGCCGGCCACATCACAGTACGTGACCCAGAATTTCCTGATCACTTCTGGGTCAACCCACTTGGCTTGTCATTTCGTCACATGCGAGTGTCAGATCTCATCTTGGTGAACCATCACGGTGAAGTTGTGTACGGCAAGTACGCAGTCAACCGCGCTGCATATGTTCTGCACGCCGCTGTTCACACTGCTCGCCCCGATGTCATCGCAGCAGCACACGCGCACTCGGTCTACGGAAAAGCATTCAGCTCACTTGGTATCCAACTTGACGCATTAACTCAAGACTCGTGTGCCTTCTACGAAAACAATGTTGTTATTTCTGAACATGGTGGCGCAGTCGTATTCGAAGAATCAGCTGGTCGTGACTTTGCTGAAGCCTTCGGTAACAACCGCGCGGCAATCCACCAAAACCACGGTCACTTCACCGTTGGTGCCAGTGTCGATGAAGCAGTGTTCTGGTTTGTATGTTTCGAGCGTTGCGCACAAGCACAACTTGCAGCCATGGCTGCTGGCACTCCAAAACACATTCCCCATGATTCAGCTGTGTACACACGCGAACAGGCTGGCAACGCCATGACAGGTTGGGCGCACTTCCAGCCTCTCTGGCAAGAAATTTGCCGTACAGACCCTGACCTGTTCGATTAACTAGCGAAATTTTCAGTGGCCTCCAATGAGAGGTTGCGAGCTGATCGTATTTTTGACGCCGCACCTCCCGAACTCTTTTTCATACTCTCTGCAGTAGCGCAATACACCGGCGCAATCGTTGCTGTTCGTCTTTTCGACGATATTTCCCCTGCCACTGTTGCGTGGTTGCGAGTACTGAGTGCTGCATTTATCTTGCTTGCCTTTTCGGCGCGTTCATCACACGCACGATGGAGTCGTCGAGACCTGTATTGGGTGGCAGCATTTGGTGCGTCAACTGCATTGATGAATATGTTCTTCTATTTAGCAATAGACCGGCTTCCGCTTGGCAAGGGAGTCACCATTGAATTCATAGGCCCAATAACTGTTGCCGCATTACGAACACGATCTGCACGAAATACTGTTGCTTTGCTATGTGCCGCAGTCGGCGTTGTTGTTTTGGGCGGCGTTGAACTGGGCAATGAACCATTAGGACTTGTGTTTATTTTGTTGGCATCAGTCATGTGGGCCGGATACATCGTGATGGGTTCGCGCGTTGCTCTTGCTGATCGAGGAGTGTCAGGCCTAGGGCTTGGCCTTCTCTTTGGTGGAATCCTTATTACACCGTTTGCTGCAGGAGATGCAGTACCAGCCTTCTCTAGTGGAAAAATCTTGTTCGGATGCATTTTGGTTGGCCTGTTATCAAATGCAATCGGATACGGCATCGACCAATCAACACTGCGTCGAATTCCCATACGTCGTTTCTCGGTCATGTTGGCGTTACTTCCCGTGTGCGCGGCCATCTTTGGATTTGCGTTTCTTGACCAATCTCCAAGCCTTCTTGACCTTGTTGGTATGACATTTGTTTTGGTGGGTGTTGCAGTACAAGAAAGAGACGAGACAGACCGCCACCATGAGGTGGTCGAGACCACCTAGCGTGGAGGCTTATGGTTTCCTTCCCACGAATCTCTCGCCGATTCGTTGCGTGTCTCTGCGCATTCGCAGTACTCGCCCCGTTGGTTTCTCACAACACCACGATGTCAGCTGATGCAGACACACTTCCCCCACTCGGAGTAATTGTGCGCGGCCATGGCAATGGACATGGCCGTGGTATGAGCCAATACGGAGCACTTGGCTGGGCAACAAAACTGGGCGCCACGTGGCAAGACATTTTGAATTTCTATTACGGCGGCAGTGGTCGCACAATCGCAACGCTGACCGAGGCTGAGGTAGCTACTCCGACAATCGGAACAATGAGTGTTCGCTTAGAAACTCTGGATGCAAATGTCACCTCGGTTATTTCAGACAACGGGACTGCAACATGGGCTGGTGCCGCAGGTTCATTCGCTGGACTCGTTGCGCGCATGGTCTCAAAAAATGTGTTCAACGTGTACGGATCCGCCCAAGCTTCGTGTGCTGTCGGAACGACTAATCCAAATGGGTTTGCGCTGATTGGCCAAAATGTGACCGGACCAATTGATTTTGTTTCCACAAACAGTTCGCTGCCCACATCCGTAGCACCAACTGACCTCTTGGGAGTCTGTGAGCCTCCTACCTCGGCCTACAAAACCGGTCGCGTTCGGTATTACCGGGGCGCAATTCGAGCGACTACAGACAGCAGCGGAAATCGCCGAACAGTGAACCTTGTACCTACAGAGCTGTACTTACGGGGCGTTGTTCCACGTGAGTCTCCTGCTGGGTGGGGCGATATTGCTGGCGGCCTGGGTATGAACGCACTTCGCGCTCAGGCAGTTGCAGCACGAAGTTATTCACTGTCTGAAAAACGAGCATCGTTTGCAAAGACGTGCGATTCACAGAATTGCCAGGTCTACGGAGGTGCTGCACTGCGCAATGTCGGATCAACGTCAGTGAGCATCCTTGAAGACGCACGCACAAACCTCGCCATTAGTGACACAACAAATGTTGTCATCAAAGATTCGAACAACACCTTTGTTCGAACTGAATTCACATCGTCAAATGGTGGACGTACTGCAAGTGGGCAATTTGTAGCTCAAGTAGACAACGGAGACCTGATTGCCGACCCAGTTCTCCAATCGTGGTCGAAACTGTTGTCAGCATCTGACATACAAAAGAAGTTCCCCTCAATTGGCGTATTCACTTCTATCACCACCACACATGATGGTTTAGGTGGAGACTGGAACGGGTACACAACGTCGGTAGTGATTGCTGGAACAGCTGGTTCAGTGACTCGCACCGGATGGGAATTTCGTGGTGATTTCTCTCTCAATGCACCGTGGTACGAAACATTTCCCATTGCTGCAGCGGACCCAGCAGCCCCTCCCGTAGGTTCAATTTTGTTCATCGGAGATTCGGTGGCAGAAAGCATCGCTTCAAAATTTGCATCCATCGTGACGCCCGCGTATCCCGCAATGAACTACCAGGCATGTGCCGGGCGAGGCATGGCCGGGGCTGACTGCTTGTTTACCGTTGCTGCACCCCAAGTAGACCTTGACGGTGTGGGCATCATTAATGCACTGGAGACTCCCGCGATTGCCATCGTGGAACTTGGCTACAACGATGACCCCAATGCATTTGCTGCCGAATTGCAACAAGCATTATCGGCATTGGCAACCAAAGCTGTTCAACGAGTCATCTTTGTCACCATGTCAACGCGCTCAACGTCGCGTAATTACGCCATTGCGAATGCTGCACTGCTCACAGCTGCAGCGGCCAACCCTGCCATCAGTATTTTCGACTGGAATACAGCCAGTTCGGCACCTAACCAATGGAGATGGTTTGACAACACATCATTGTGTTGTTGGGTTCATCTCTCTACAACTGGCCAAGCCGAATTCGCTCTTTTCCTTCGAGAGCAACTCGATGCATTGCGCGCTCAGGGGTTATTGCCCACAACAGCGATCGCAGCTCCAGTCATTCCTGGTCTTCCACTAATGAAGAAAAATACAGGCG
Organism: Actinomycetota bacterium; assembly: GCA_009705865.1. Classification (GTDB taxonomy): domain Bacteria; phylum Actinomycetota; class Acidimicrobiia; order Acidimicrobiales; family Ilumatobacteraceae; genus UBA2093. Next base: position 32,317 of record WLSJ01000001.1, read on the forward strand.
CGATGGTCGCTACCTTGCAGAAGAAGATGAACTCCCTCTTGAAGTTAAAAGGGAAAAAACGTCTCGCGACTGATGGCAATTTTGGTACTGCAACCGCCAAGGCCGTTAAGGCATACCAACTTCAAGCAAGCCTTCCTGTCACAGGCAAGGTTGACCGAGCGATGTGGGACGCGATGGGATTATCGACACGACCAGAGTTATCTGTGTTAACTCTCGGAACCAAACACCCATCTGTCATCTCTGTACAACGCGCTTTGTCTAAAGTCTTAAAGAAGAAAATTACAGGCACCGGCCAGTTTTCATCAAGCCTTGTGCGCGAGGTAAAAACCTTCCAGCGACGAATGAAGATCCCAGCGACTGGAAAAGTTGATGTTGCGACATGGACATCTCTGATGGCCACTTCGACACTTGCTTAACCTTTGAAGCGCTCTTTCCACGCCTGATCGCTGACAAGTTCTAGATATTGATTGCGGTACGCAGCCTTGAGGCGCTTATACGTTCTTGCCAACTGAATAGTGCAGCGGAAAACTTCGCGTTGCACCGACAAGAACCTCTTGAAGTCACGTTCACAGACAAAACCTTCATCAAATCGAGGATGGCGATACAAAATTCGATCATGGCGAATTGCAAGACCCACAGCGCGAACATCAATTTGCGCAACACCGATCTGTTGTGATCTCAGCGATTTCGGAATCCATCGGCCTGCTCCTGTGAGCGGCGACAACAGAAATCCGCCTAGACGAACAATCTTGGCTTTTGGTGCAGTAAAGCCCAAGTTCAGTAACTCATCTGGAAGAGGTGCAGCTTTTTCCTCTGTGACATGACGAATCTCTTCATGCTTAGCGGAGTGATCAATTTTCATCCATTCGTCTGGTCCAGCAAGAAAATCTTTCATTCCGTGAATCATGTACTCAGCACTGGCGTATCGATGTGAGTATGCGTTGCGGAATCCAAACCCAAGGAATCGCCAGGCCAAGTTATGCCACCTGTGATGATCAAAAACCAAAGTGTCAATCAGTGCAAAGTTACGAATTTCGTAATACAAAGAAGTCGGATTGTTCTTCAGTGCAAAATCTGCATGCCACACCACGATGCCGTTAAGCGTGACGGTGTGTTGCCCCGTATGCAAGAGACCAAAAGCCACATCATCTCCACGGACAAAAACTGGTAACGGGTTTTGAGTTCCGAGATGCATGGGGAATGCAGTAAACCACCAAGCTGAATAATCAATTGGTTGTTCCAACTGATCTCGAACTACCTCTGATCGACTGCGCAGGTCAATGTCGCGACCGATTGCTCGCAACGGATACACCGCTTTGAATTCATATGAAGAACCCGCTTCGAACTGCATCCACGGCTGTTCTTCACTCAACATTGCTCCATGAATACAGAGATCGGGTGACGTCGAATATGACAACAACGAAATTGTGCGGACTATTGATTCTGGCTCGAGTGAAATGTCATCATCCATGAACACCACGTGGGTGCTCCAGCCTTGATCGCGATACTCAATGAGTCCTCGCGCAAACCCTCCTGCTCCCCCAAGGTTTGGATTTTTCAGCACCCGCAACGGAGCTGTGGCGGGTACTTGTGGTTCGAGATTTCGAGCGTTGTCCACCACGAGAATCTGTAGATGGCCATGGACTGATGGCTCTGACGCTTCCAACTCAACCAGGCGGTCAATCGTCTTCAAGACGTACTCTTGCCGATTAAAGGTCGTAATAGATACCCCTAATCGAACTTCTCGTTCCGGGTTCGTTGTAGTTGTCCAACTGCCAGACCGAATAACCACTCCATCTTCAAGCGCAGTGACCGCAACATAGAAAGATTCAGCAGCAATCGCCCGCAGGTCTCTGCAATGCAATGTGGTTTCCTCTTCGGAGGAATCAATCACCGTGTCATTGCCATTTGAAAATGCGACGAGTTCGACTAGGCAACGACCCGAGATATCCATGGTCACGCCCAGGTCAGCTATCTGCGTCAACCGGCACCAGCGACCGGACGAGAATATTCCGAATGCGGTGTCAAATGTTGCTCGTCCGCCAGACGAAAGACACAACCCAGACTCTGTAAGTTCACCATGTTGATGCCTGACGTACAGGCTCGGTTCAGAAAAGCTCGGCGCTGGAATATTGATTCGAGCGAGGGGGTGCGCGGTCACCCGTCTAGTTTCACAGGGGCTGAGCCACGAAAGGTGTCATTGGACGCATTTCACGCCGACATGACAGAAATTCGTCTGCCACTTCAAGAGCTTCCTTGATTGTGACATCCATATCGAGGTAGCGATACGTACCAAGACGACCAAGGAAGGTCACCCCGGTCGCTTCCTGGGCTGCAGAGACATATTTCTCTAGGAGCTCTTTTTCTCGCACCTGGCGAATGGGGTAATACGGGATATCCCCGTCGCTCGCAAGCCGGCTGTATTCGGTATAGATCGTGCTGCCTTCATGAGATTCCCATGGTGCGAAATGTTTATGTTCTGTAATGCGCGTATAGGGCACATCGACATCGCAGTAATTCATGACTGGGCATCCTTGAACGTCGCCCATTGTCTCAGTTTCAACAAAATCAAGAGTTCGATAACCAAGATCTCCAAATGCGCCAGAGAAATATTGGTCAATTGGGCCAGACCAAAATATGTGCTCAGCATCTGACAATTCAGCAGGCGTCACCGAGCGCCCGAGACTGACCTCGATCAGTGGATGGTCAAGTATTGCTTCCACAATTGGCGTATATCCGTCTCGCGGAATCGCCTGATATGGGTGATTGAAGTAACTGTCTTCGTAGGAAAACCGAACAGGCAGCCGAGCCAAAATGGCCGCCGGCAATTCAGTGGGAGATACTCCCCATTGCTTCTGGGTGTACCCCTTGAAGAATGCTTCGTACAGATCTTTACCAACAAATTTCAACGCTTGGTCTTCAAAACTTTCTGGCGTTCCAATGCTGGAATCAGCACGTTCAGCGATGAACTTTTCTGCTTCTGCTGGCGACAATGTGGTGCCAAAAAATTGGTTTATTGTGTGCAGGTTAACAGGAAGCGAGTACACCTTCCCACCAGAGGTTGCTTTCACACGATGGTTGTACGGCATCATCTCACCAAAACGATTGATGTATTCCCACACACGTGTATCTGCCGTATGGAAAATGTGAGGTCCATACACATGAACCATGACACCGTTGTCTCGCCGCTCAGTATGAGCATTACCGGCAACGTGGGAACGCGCATCAATCACTGAAGATGCAATGCCTGCTTCTGCTAATTCACGAGCCACGACTGCACCGGAAAAACCGGCGCCGACGATAACGATGGATGCTGTCACCCGTTGAACGCTAGTGGCTCAGCCAGGGGGCACAGAGGCCATCGAGGTCACGAACCTCGATGCGGTCACGATTTTCCCAGGTGACTTGGTTCTGAGGATCAGCACGCAACTTAAAGACATGGAATGACATGTCAGTTGTATCAATCGTAAGAATGCGACCGATGAGAGCTTCGCCAAGGCCAAGAATGACCTTGATGGTCTCAAGGGCTTGAATGGAGCCAACAATTCCTGGCAGAACTCCGAGCACTCCTGCCTCTGCACATGATGGTGCAAACTCAGCCGGAGGTGGTTCAGGAACCATGTCGCGATACGTGGGGCCTTCCAATGGGTGAAAGACAGACACCATTCCTTCAAAACGAAAAATGCTTCCGTGCACAACCGGAATTCCTAATTTCACACTGGCATCATTCAGCAGATATCGGCTTGGGAAGTTGTCAGCACCATCAACTACTACGTCATACCCGCTCATGATGTCCATGATGTTGTCAGCTGCGAGACGAACGTCGTATGTCTTAACCACTACGTCTGGATTCAATTTTTCAATTGTCTGACGAGCAGAATCAACTTTGCGTTGACCAATTCGATCCAAGTTGTGCAAGATCTGGCGTTGCAAGTTTGATGCATCGACATCATCCATATCAACAATGCCGATGGTTCCAACGCCCGCCGCAGCCAGGTATAGCGCCGCCGGCGAACCGAGACCACCAGCGCCAAGCATCAGAACTTTTGCGCCCAATAACTTTGCTTGACCTTCAATACCAACTTCTGGCAACAACAAATGGCGTTGATACCGATTACGTTGATCGGCTGTCAATGTGACTGGTTGGCGCCATGGGCGGCCTTCGTCTTTCCACTTTCCGAAACCACCAGCGACAGAGAGAACATCTGTGTACCCAAGTTCTTGCAGCGTTCGTGCCGCAAACGCACTGCGAACTCCGCCCGCGCAATACACAACAATCGTTTGGTTGCGATCGAGTGCTTTTGCCTCAATCTGTGCTTCCAAGTGTCCACGAGGAATGTGGACTGCATTGGCAAGAGCTCCCTCGTCATATTCATCTGGCTCGCGAACATCAAGAATTAGTACATCGCCTGATTCAATACGCGTCTGAGCCGCAGCGGTATCAATTTCTACAATCTGGGATTTGGCGTTGGCCAAAAGGTCACGAAAGGTTGCCATAACCCAAAACCCTACCGACTAAGTCGGGAATTCAGCACCGGCGACAAGAGCCTCAAGAGTGGGCGTGATACTGCCTTCCAGTACTACATGGGCAAATGCGTCCATGTGCGTGGAGGTGCCGTTCAGAATGACTACAAGCGCTCCGGCCGCTTTGGCTCGCGGCACCAACTGATTCGCTGGTCTTACAGACAGAGTGGAACCGACAGCGAGCAGGAGATCACACTTTTCTGCTTCATCAAACGCACGATCAATGACGTCAGGAACAAGTGCTTGTTCAAACAAGATGGCATCACTCTTGACTACTCCTCCGCACAGTTCACAATGTGGATCAGGATCACCTGCAATCACTCGTGCAATAAATTCAGACATTGGTCGTCGATCATCGCAGCCCCAGCAACGGCCGTACTTAATAGTGCCGTGCACTTCGACAACATTGTGTTCTTCGATTCCAGAATCTTGATGCAATCCGTCAACGTTCTGTGTAATCACGCACGATAATTTGCCAGCGTTCTGAATGCGAACAATTGCATGATGACCCCCATTGGGTTGTGCGGTTCCATTGAAATTTCGTACTCGTCCCTCCCACGCAACTTTGCGCACCTCGGGATCATTCAGGTAGTAGCTCAGGGTCGAGGTCTTTTCAGCAAGTGGATTACGAGTCCACAAGCCATTTGGCCCGCGGAAATCAGGGATACCTGAGTCCGTCGAGATACCTGCACCACTAAACACCACAACTCGTTTCGCTTGAGCTAACCATTGCGATACTTGCGTCAAGTCGCTCGACATATCTTCATCATTTTTCACTGCCCATATTCTGCCTGACCCGCACACATTGTGAAATATCGGAAATAAACCAGAGAAAGAACGGTGCTTATGAACTCACCTTCAGTAGACCTACTCGAAGTCCTCCCATGGCGCGACCCAGTGATCGAGGCTGCCGGATATGCCATTAATGACCCGTATATAGAAATGTTTTGGCTTCCTATTCTTGGACCCACTGCCACGTGGCTTGTTAGACGCCTTGCGTCAGGTCTTGAACATGAACCGCAGGGATACACCGTTTCCATGACGTCACTAGCTCGTGGAATTGGAGTTTCTTTTTCAGATGGAAAACACAATCCCTTTGGTCGCGCGTTGCAACGGTGCATCATGTTCGGCGTCAGCCACAATGTGCCGTCAACATCACACCAAATAGTTGCAGTTCGCAGTGTCCTTCCGCAGTTGTCACAACGACACCTTGCGCGACTACCAGATGAATTACAGACTCTCCACTACGACTGGCGGCCTATTTGCGTATAATGTACAACTGTGAACAAACCCCGATTGCTTCATTTTTTCAGTGTCGCAGCGGTTGGGATCACTCTTGTCTCATCAGTTGGGCTGCCAGCACAAGCGGCACGCAAGACCAGCAATGTCGTCATTATCGGAGATTCCGTAGCAAATGTATTGCGATGGGCGCCAGCAACTATGAGGCCTTTGTGGAAAAGCCAATACAACGCAATTCTCGAAACATCCGGGTGTCAACAGCTATTACGAGAAGGCTGCCTTCCAAAGAAACAGCTCAGCTCACTTGAGCGCATCGTCAGTCACCGAAAAGACAACATCGATGTCTACGTTGTTGCAACCGGATACGACGACACCGGCCCGGAATACTTGGCCATGGCTATGGGCAAAATAAATGCCGAAGTAAAACGGCAAGGCGCCTCACTCATTTGGCTTACGTACCAAGTAAATGGCAACGTCAAGAGAAAAGCCCGATCCTTCAACAAAGTTCTTCTTGAAGAACAAGTAAAAAATGGGATGGAGATTCTTGATTGGAACCTCATTTCCTGGAAGAAGACCAAATGGTTCCCCGGAGGCGGAGTGCACATGAATGGTCTCGGTGGTCTTCAGCTTGCTCGCAGCATCGTTCAAGCTCTTGACATCCACTATGGGCGAGCCACGGTCGCGAGCACCACTACGACAAGTACCACCGTGTATACAACTACGACAGTTGCCGCCAGTAAGTAATAGATTGACTGCGTGAAACTACGCATCTTTACAGAACCACAACAAGGCGCCAGTTACGCCCAACTCCTAGCCGTTGCACAACGTGCCGAGAAGCTTGGGTTTGATGCTTTTTTTCGCAGTGACCATTACCAAGTAATGGGAGATCACTTCTCTGGGCTGCCAGGCCCATCCGATGCATGGATAACTCTCGCAGGCATCGCTAGAGAAACATCAACAATCCGTCTCGGAACATTGGTGAACTCAGCCACATTTCGTAACCCAGGCGTACTTGCCATAAGCGTTGCCAACGTGGACGACATGTCGAATGGACGCGTTGAATTAGGACTCGGGGCCGGTTGGTACGGTGTCGAACATTCGTCATACGGCATTCCGTTTGCGCCGCTTGGTGAGCGTTTCGACATCCTTACTGAACAACTGCAGGTCATTACAGGGTTGTGGAACACCCCACACGGTGAACAGTTCAATTACGCCGGAGATCACTACACAATTACTAATTCTCCAGCGCTACCAAAACCAGTTCAATCTCCCCCACCCATCATCGTTGGGGGCGGCGGACCAAAACGTACGCCTGCCCTAGCTGCCCAATTTGCAGCCGAATTCAATATTCCCTTTAGTGGAATAGAACGGTTTACTGAACAATGTGAACGCGTTCGCGCCGCCTGCACCGCTATCCACCGTGACCCGAAAAGCCTGGTCTACTCATCAGCTTTGGTTGCGTGTATCGGCAAGAACGAAGCAGAAATCTCGCGACGAGCCGCAGCTATTGGTCGCGATGTCGAAGAACTACGTCTCAATGGTTTGTGCGGTACGCCAGCAGAAGCAATCGACCGACTCAAGGCCTGGTCTGTTGCTGGAGCCGATCGTATGTACTTACAATTTCTCGACCTGTCAGATTTGGAACACCTTGATCTGGTCGCAGAACACGTAATGCCCTTTGTCTAACCGAATCAGCTAAAGAATTGTTCGGGGATCATTCCCCGATGTGCATCTAGCAACTCATCGACAAGATTCCATATCTGGTCAAGGTCAAGCTCGGCAGCAGTATGCGGATCAAACATTGCGGCGTGATACACATGTTCGCGTTTTCCTGTCAATACAGCTTCAACCGTTAATGACTGAACATTGATATTGGTCTGCATTAGTGCTGCAAGATGCGGAGGTAACGCTCCAATAGTTACAGGACTGATGCCTGAGGCATCAACAACACACGGAACTTCCACGCAACAATCATCTGGCAAATTGCTGATTATTCCGCGATTAGGCACGTTTCCGTACACGGTGCGTGGAACCCCCGTCTCACAACTATGAATAATGCCGCTGCCATATTCCAAGCTTTGCACGACACGCAATTTTGCATCAGGGTTCTCTAAGCGAGTACGCAACGACTCCCAGCCTTCAATCTGTCGCTCACACCGACGCGGATATTCATCAAGAGGAATTCCATATCGGTCTAGTAGGTCGGGGCGACCCCCCTTAATAAACCACGGGACGTACTCACTGAAATGTTCACTTGACTCTGTCACGAAATACCCCAGCCGCTTAAACATCTCATAGCGAACAGCGTCTGACAATCCATCAAAACCACCATCACTTCGTTCAACATCTCCACGTGTTGGCATCGGAAACACATTTGCCCGTTCTGAGATTCGTGGATACAGATCAGTTACTTGAGAACCGATTCGCTGCTGGAATTCCAGATAGAACGCCATGTGGTTGATACCGGCACATCTGTATTCAATGGTGTCCGCATCAATACCAAGATCGTCAGCTAATTGGTGTGCCGTGTGTTGCACGCTGTGACATAAACCAATGGTCTTGATAGCTGAAGCCCGGGAAATGGCCCAACACAACATGCTCATTGGATTGACATAATTCAATAGCAACGCATCCGGGCATAGTTCTTCCATGTCACGACATATGTCCAACATAATTGGGATCGTTCGTAGCCCACGCATGATTCCACCAACACCAAGAGTGTCTGCAATCGTCTGTTCTAAGCCAAATTTCTTTGGGATTTCAAAATCAATAACTGTTGACGGCTTGTAGCCGCCAACTTGGAACATGGTGATGACGTAATTTGCCCCCGCCAAAGCCTCGCGCCTATTTGTTGTTGCTTCAATTCGTGCAGTTACTCCAAGAGTTTCAACAATCTTGTGACCGACAATTTCTGAAGTACGAAGTCTTACTTCATCAATGTCATGCAACACAATGGTGCTATTTGATAATTCAGGAAAACTTAAAATGTCACCCATCAGGTTGCGAGCAAACACCGTGCTTCCAGCGCCGATAAAAACAATTCGTGCCATTGGGCAATGGTAGGCGTCAACTGACTACCTACAGGACATTTGTTGCCAGCAACACAACACAAATTGTGCCAATTGCTAATCGGTACCACCCAAAGACCTTGAATGAATGCGACGCCAGATATCCCACCATCCACCGCACGGCCACAATGGCCGTGACAAAGGCGACCACCAATCCAATTAATGGGGCGAGAAGACCAAACTGATCAACGACATCGCCACCATGCTTTGATAAATCCAGTGCTGTTGCAGCTGACAAAGTCACTAGGCCAAGCAGGAAGCTGAATTCAATCGCCGCTGACATTGTCATGCCCACAGCAAGTGCCGCAATCAACGTCGCCAGGCTGCGACTAACGCCGGGCCACAATGCAAGTGCTTGTGCGACACCAATAATGAAAGCAGACCTAATGGAGATCTCATGGAAAGCCAGTGAACCGTTAGTTGGACGCCACCACAGAAGAAATACGCCACCAATCAACCACGCAATTGTCACAGGAACTGGACCAAACAATGCTTCTTTCATGGCGTCACCAACTGCCGCACCGATAAGAGCTGCAGGAAGGAAGGCAACGACTAATCGCACCAAAGATTGCCTACCAACCGCATCAGCACCTATGAGGCCTCGCACTAGCGACCACACACGAATGCGATATAGATACAGCACAGCGAGAATTGCGCCGAACTGAATAGCTATGGAATACGTATCTGCAGCAGTGCTGGTTGAGCTAGTACCAAAACCAATGAGGTCTCCAACGACAAGCAAATGCCCAGTTGATGAGATGGGCAGGAATTCAGTGACGCCTTCAACTATTCCTAAGAGAACGGCTTCTGGAATCGACAACAAGCCTGCAAACATATTCACAGTCTCTCATATGCCAATAATTGGCGTTAGTCAATCACTGCCCACAGTGACCATGACAGCTTTTGTCCATCAACCTTTAGTGATCCATACTTGGCCGGATATTGGTAATTAGCAATAGATGCCGCCATCGTGGTGAGGTCACGTGTCGCACATGCGGGTCCTTTTTGAAGAGTAAAGGAGTACTTTGCACCAATGATCAATGCGCTATCCACTGCGGCAGTTACTTTTTGACGAACACCGACTTCATTTTTAGCGGTGTACGCCATTGTTGCCATTGGTAGCCCATTATCAGCCACAATCGATGCCTGAAGGCACACGGCATTGGGGTCCGTAGCTTCTGTTGCCTCTACCAAGACTCCAATATTTGGGCTCTCAATTTCTACCTGAACTGTCTTCACAGAGTTAGTGATTGAAGTAAACGTTTGTGTAACGGATTGCGCAATGTTGATTTTCGTGCTGTTCGTAGCAGATTTATCAATGGGGTATGTCCCCCACACACAGTAATCAGCCTTCTTTATCCCGGCACATGAACCAGACACCTTCTCTGCGACTGGCTTCTTTTTCGGCACCGTGCCTACTGGTGGCGCAACAGGTGGCGCGATCGGCAGCGTCGTTGTCGTAGTAGTCGTGGTCGTCGATGTAGTCGATGTTGTTGTTGATGTTGTCAATGGAGCAACCGTGGTAGTCGGACTGCTATCTCCACCTGAACACGAAGAGACAATGACAATGCTCATGAGCACTAGTGCCACAGACCGGATATTTCCTTTTTTCATTTCACTACCGTGCTTGTTCTGAATATGGTGGATCCAGAAGTTCCACGGACAGATATTGCGATGTTCAATGTTGAGCCTGAGACAAGATTTTTTGCGATACAACTTGTTTTACTATCCGACTTACATGTGCCGGCAGAGGTTTTCACCTTCACAAGAGAAACAGCCCCCAAAGAATCCTTGACTGTCCACTTTATTTTGACCGTTCCCGCCTTAGGTGAGGTCACTACGGGTACAAGTTTGATCTTTCCGGGAATAATTCTCCCAGAAGAGAGCACGTGCAAAAGACGATAACCACTCGAGTAAATTTTCACGTTTCCTGTTGACATCGCTCGACCATAGCAGTAAGTATCTTTACCTTTTACAGCCGTAAACGAGAATTCTTTCGACGCTGGCGTAGCACCTTGGTTAAAACCATATTTGGAATTCTGTTTCCCCTTCACGACACAATTGACTTCAAGCAAATTCACATTGTTCTGATCTAATTCCGCTGCCGTGGCTGTGACCAGTAGGTTTTTGCCTGAAAATTTCGCGCTCAGAACCGGGTCTTCTGGGAGCCCAGCAAGCGTTCTAGTAGTGAACAATGTCTCTCTAGACCCGGTCGCATTGGTTCCCTTCGCTATTAATTGCACTGCTGTTTTCCGTGGTAGGTCAGAAAACGTACACACAGTGTCGCCAAGAACTGCCAACACACATGGTTCGCGGCCAGCAATCTCAATAGTTGGAGTCCCTTGGATTTCAGACCCACCGTTCTCCACATGAACTGTTGCTACAACCGAGTCAGAAGTGGCCGTAAATGTAGAACGGAAGATAGGCGCGACGTTTGATAGCTGCGTGGCAGCCGAAGTAATGCGATTCGATGAAACAGCGCCATTTATCCCAGCAACTGTGGGAGAAACAACTGTCTCACGAGCAACATTGAGTATTTGACATGACGACTCCCATACAAATGCGGTACACGCTTTTGTTGCATCTTCTAGAAGATTCACAGACCATGAACTCGGTTCATCTTCTCCATAGGCGGAGCCAGCGACACCCCATGCCACGTTCAATGTGGCTTCACCTGACTGGTCAGCGGTCCCTGTCACGGTGGCTGGATCTGTTACAGCAAAACTCATTACAGGTTCAATACGCACCGTTGCACTTGTGCCGTTGGTTGATTCGACTGAGACTGTGAATCGATTACGCGGGTCGGTCCATGATCGAAGTGCAGGAAGTCGAGGATCATTGGCATAGTCAATTGAGGTGAGAGATGCAGTGGGCGGAGTGATGTCACACAGATAGCTGGTACTAGACGCAACACCGACTACCCCTTCCAGACTTATTCGGTGAGTTGAAAAATCTGCAGAAGGCTCATACGTGATTGTCACACCTCCGTTTACAGGAGCAGCAGCCGGAGAGATTGAGGTAATTACATTTGGGTTGTATTGCAGCCAGAATTCATTATCACCCGCAGCGACATCAGTCGGCAAAATATTGACGGCAGTAGTTCCAAGGTCACTTCGGTCAGGTCTATTCAAAATGACCGTTTGTGCAGAGCCGGTCCATACTGCAACATTGGAAGCTGGAAGCCAACCAACGCTTTCCAAAAACGTCGGAGCATAATAACCAGAGGCACCGGCAATACCCATCGTGTCTGCGAGATTTCCGTATTCAACTTCCTCGCACGATTTCAAATACGTCAATGTCACGCCGGCATTGCAGGTGTTGGCATGAGGAAAGCCCATATTGTGTCCGAGCTCATGTGCCCACACACCCATATAACCCGGGGCGGTGTAAGTCCAAGTCAATTTGCCTTCAACTTCACCTAGACCACCAAAGTTGCAATCTTGATTGTCGCCAGTAAAAGTCATCATGACATGGTCAGAACTCTCTGTTAACCCTTGCTTCTCAACATAAGCGAGAGCAAGGTCAGACATTTCATAAAAGTTGCATTGTCCAGCCGAATTGACCGAAGAGACATTTACTGTTGATAAAAAATTGACAGACAGAGTCTCTTGATTAGCCGACATACTGCGCCACCACGTTTTCAACTGTGTCGCAATTCCATTTGCCACTGTCCGGTCAGCGCTCTTCCATGTTGCACCAGACCACTGCAACGGCACCACCGTTACTGTGCGATTTGCTACCACAGCAGTTGAGTGCACTGGTCGACGGACCGTTATTGCTTTTGACAAAGAAGACGCCGTAACTTCCGATCCGACCTTTTTTGAAAACGACACAAGAGATCCGCTGCTTTGTTGAACTTCAACTTCTGAATCAACCGGAATTACACGATCGCTAGTCTTGACCACCCACGTGGAGTTACCCGCTGCTTCAAATCGCCCGTCATTAGAAGCCAGTTTGAGCAATGTGCCACTGATGGCATTGACCGCCGGAGTCATCGCTGCCTGTACTGGCGTAATCGCCGATGAAAAAGCCGCTGACCCAACTAGGACGAGACTTGCCCCGAGCCACCGAAAACTTTTCACCTGCCCAATGTACCCAAGCCTGGGCTACTGAATCATGTTTTGCACGGCACTAGCGATGGGGCTGATGTCAACATCGGCCCCACTTCCCTGTCCATCATTGGTTCCATGCCCAAACGGATTGTCAAGATCTTTCACCAGCAACAACAAATATGCATAGGCAAGGCTCAGAACTGACGGGGCGATCCAGGACATGATGGTGGAGGGGAAACTAACAACCGCCAGAGAGACCTGCAGCACGAGCACAAGAAAACTCATTAATACGTAACCCGATTGCACGAACGACGTGTTTCGAATGACCGCAATTCTGTTCAGTACTCCGGTCAATTCTCCGTTCAAGACCATGAGTCGACTGAGGTAATGAGTTGCTACTCCACTTTTCTCAACATCAACTATTAGTAACGCTAAATCGGAGTGCCTTTTCCATAACTCTTCGTCGCTGATTCTCCCTATGCACCACGAATTAATAGCAATCCCCACTTCAGATATTCGCTGACGAAAAGAGCGCGCGTCTATCTCTTTCAGTGCCAAACCTGAACTGCAGGTTGTGTAGAAGCTTGTCAATGCCACGGCAACGACTGCTGGCAATTTTTCAGATTCCTTATAGTCAGCGAGAACACCACCCAACATGAAACCCAAGATGAGCGTTACCCCCGTAATCACTGAACCGATCTCAGCAAAAGTGGCAACTTCTCCGATGTTAAAGACCTCACGCAGAATGACGCGCAATACCATTACCGCGATTACTACGGGAATCGATAACAGCAACAATCGCAGACGATTGAGGAATTTGTTCTGAAGCAATAAAGTTTTCACGGCAAAAACTTAGCGAGTTATTGGCAGTCCCAACGGGATTCGAACCCGTGCCGCCACCTACGACAAGTAGATGCCCGGTGGACGACATGGGTAGAAATTCTGACACTCATAGGCAATGCAGACCCACCAAAGTGTCCCGCCTTGATTGAATCGCTCTATCCCATGGTTGGTTTGATTGACGAGTTAGGCTGGCATTTTAAGTAGACAGCAAATCTAATAAAGGTTCCATCATGGCTTTCAATCGCTTCGGCACATTCACACTCGGCATCATCATTGCTGCGGTATCAGCAGGAGCAGTGAACTTCGCAAACGCCGCAGGTAACACAACACTGAAAGCTTGTGCCGACAAAGCATCCGGCACGATGCGTTACATCTCAAAAGGCTCGTGCAAAAAGACTGAAAAAGCTCTGTCCTGGAATCAAATAGGCCCGTCTGGTGCAACCGGGACAAATGGTCAAAATCATTTTGCTGTGGATGCAACGGGAAAGACTTTAGGAGTAGTTACTGGCACTGGTTGGGGTGCGTATGAC
>WLSJ01000010.1 GCA_009705865.1 Actinomycetota bacterium
ATCCCGATGGTGACAGTCATATCCGAACTAATAATCATGGCTACGGCTATGGAATGCGACTCTGAGGTAAATGCCCATGGCAAAAGTTCTTGACAATCCGCGTCCTACTCTGAAAGAGCGGGCGGCCCAAATAGGCAATCAACTGCAAGGCAGTCAGGCATGGAATGCAATTTTCCGTCCTGGTTCAATCTTCCGTAAGGGCTACACAGACAGCCCACGTAACCGCTCGTACGTCATCATGAACTCGGTGCTCTATCACTTGCACCCAGTGAAGGTAAAGCGTCACGCAGTCAAGGTCAGTTACACGCTGTGCCTTGGTGGCCTCAGCTTCTTTTTGTTCATTTTGCTAACAGTGACGGGCATTTTCTTGATGTTCTTCTACCGCCCTACAGGTGCTGCAGCGTGGCAAGACATTCAAACATTGCAAACCTCAGTCACGTTCGGACTTCTTGTTCGAAACATGCACAGATGGGGAGCACACCTCATGGTGCTTTCAACATTTCTACACATGTCTCGCGTGTTTTACCACGGTGCATACAAAGCGCCGCGTGAATTCAACTGGGTTATCGGAATCGTCCTTTTGGCACTCACATTGCTTCTGTCGTTTACCGGCTATTTGTTGCCGTGGGATCAGTTAGCACTATGGGCTGTAACAGTTGGTACCAACATGATGGGTTACACGCCAGTGTTCGGATCGCAAGTGCGATTCGTATTACTTGGTGGAGTCGAAATCGGTTCTGAAACATTGCTTCGTTGGTATGTGTTGCACGTACTGATGCTCCCATTCGTCATCGTTATTTTTATGGCTATCCACTTCTGGCGTGTTCGTAAAGACGGCGGAATTTCCGGACCTTTGTGATCGAGAGGACATCTAATGACTGAAATCCCCGAGCATCTCTTAAAGCGAGCACAAGCAGCTCGCGATAAAGCTGCAGATGATGCAGCAACACCAGCAGCGGCAGCAGCTGGTGACTCTCGTATTCCTGACCACTTACTCGAGCGCAGCAAAGCAGCTCGTGGTGATGGTGGTGCAGTAGCGGTTGCAGATAAAGCATCAGCAGCGGTTGCTGCGGCGCCGGCAGCCGGATTGCCGGTTGGCGCAGGTCCAGGTGGACACACACAACGTTTATTGACAGTTGTTAAGTCTGGTTCTATTCAAGAAACAAAAGCTGCACCAGTTGACAAAGTTCATACATGGCCTCACTTGTTGGCCGTTGAATTTGTTGCAGGTCTTGCATGCACAGCATTCTTGTTTGTCTTTTCGTGGGTTGTTAACGCACCACTGCTTCATGCAGCTGACTTCAACAAAACACCAAACCCATCAAAGGCTCCCTGGTACTTCCTTGGTTTGCAGGAACTTCTCACCATGTTCCACCCAATGATTGCCGGTGTAACACTGCCTGGAATAGGACTCCTTGTTCTTGTTTTGGCACCATTCGTTGATAAAAACCCTTCGAACAAACCAGAAGATCGCAAGTGGATGACATCAATGTTCACCTTGTTCCTGATGTTCTGGGCAGTGCTCGTCATCATCGGTTCGTTCTTCCGCGGCCCCGGATTCAACTTCACCTTCCCATGGCGTGACGGAATCTTCTTTGAATTGTGATGAAGATAATGACTACCCCCAACAACATTCGACGTAACGACACAGAAGTAAGGAACGCACAGTCATGAGCACCGGAATTGTTATCGCAATAGTTGTAATTGCAGCAATCATCTTTGGCCTGCTTGTTGTCCTCACAACATCACGTTCTTCTGAAGTTCGTGGCGCAGGCGCATTGTCGCGCGAGACACGTTCACGCAACACCAAAGCAAAAATCTCAGACGACGCGCCAAGCGGACGTGACGTTGAAGCACAAGCATCATCTCGTTCAACTGCAGTTGTAAAAGCCGCTCCTGTTGAAGTGGCCCCATGGGTTGCTCCTGATGAAGAAGCACTTGGTGTTTCACGTCGTATGTTCTTTAATCGCGCAACGATTACCTTGCTGTCAATCAGTGTCGGAAGTTTTGGTGCTTCAGTTGTTGGTTTCCTTTGGAAGGGTGCTGAAGGCGGCTTCGGTTCCAAGATCAACGCCGGAAAAATTGACGACGTCATTCAATTGATTCGTCAGAACAAAGGTTTCTTGTATTTGTCAGAAGCTCGCGCATGGGTCACCGAGTATCCAAAAGATGCGATCGGTAAAGGAAAAGCAATTTACGGCGGACAAGGTCCTGTGTTTTCCGGAATGCAATCTGGCGTTGTTGCGTTATACCAAAAGTGTCCTCACCTTGGTTGCCGTGTTCCTGAATGCAAGAGCTCGCAATGGTTCGAATGCCCATGCCATGGTTCTCAGTACAACCGTGTTGGCGAGAAAAAGGGTGGACCAGCACCACGCGGCATGGACCGCTTCGGAGTTTCCATTGTGAACGGTGTTCTTACTATTGATACGGGTGCAGTTTTTGCGGGACCAGCAATTGGCACTAACACCACTGGACAAGAAGCCGAAGGACCACACTGCGTCGGCGGAGGAAAGCATTAATCATGTTTGCAACAACTAGTACTTCAATTGCGTGGGTAATTCTTCTCATCTCGCTTGCAGGGTGGGCGTTTTACGCATTCTCCAATGTTCGTTCATCACGTGCCGAAATCGGTGCAGAGCAAAAACTTGCTGCAAACCGCAAGGCCTACTATGACGATGAAATTCTTGAAGGGCCACGTTTAGAGCGTGTGCAAATTCTTGGTCTTCTGTTCCTTGTCATCATCACAATCGCTTTGCCTCTCTATTGGGTACTTGAACCTGGCCGTACAGCCGAGGCGCAATTTGGTTTTGAAAAGCGTTTCACCGAATGGGGTGCAGAGTTGTTTGCGCCCACAGCTGATGGCGGATACAACTGTGCAGGTTGCCACGGTGGCATGAAGGCAACTGGTGGAGTCGCTGCATATGCAATCACCGATTCAAAGACTGGTGAAGTCAAGTCTGTGTCATGGAAAGCTCCAGCGCTGAACACAGTGTTGTACCGCTACACAGATGATGAAATTCGTTTTGTCTTGAACTACGGCCGTCCGTTCTCCCCGATGTCTGCATGGGGAACCATTGGTGGTGGTCCACTCAACGATCAGTCGATTACAACGCTCATTGAATATCTGAAGTCAATTCAGATTCCGCAAGAGAATTGTGTAGAGCCGCGCGGGCCATACAACCCAACGTGTGATGATGGCCAATTGCCTGCAGCTGAAAACAAAGCGATTATGGCTGAGGCGCAACGTCAAGTTGACACCGGTGCGTATGCATCGATGGGTGAAGCGCTGTTCAATCTCAATGTCAATTCAGGTGCGTATTCATGTGCTCGTTGTCATACAAAAGGTTGGTCATACGACGATCCACAAACAACTGGTGGTGGCGCTCTTGGGCCAAACCTCA
The DNA here is from genome assembly GCA_009705865.1 of Actinomycetota bacterium. Classification (GTDB taxonomy): domain Bacteria; phylum Actinomycetota; class Acidimicrobiia; order Acidimicrobiales; family Ilumatobacteraceae; genus UBA2093. The sequence goes on from WLSJ01000010.1 coordinate 3,402, forward strand.
CTGGTGGTTCAAGTATCAGGCAGTTCCCGAACCAGTCAGACATGATCGCATTCATTAGTGGCGGCTCAGAATTGGGCAAGCGTTACGGAGAACAAGGTCAGGGAAGTGGTCGAATGCCAGCCTTTGGTCAGATGTACACAGACGAGCAACTGAAGTTGATCGTGGAATACGTTCGGAGTTTGTGATGTTGTCAGCGCTACTTGCAGTCGGTTGGGAACCAGAGATCCGCGGATGGATCATCGTCATCATCAGCGTTGCGGTGCTGATGGGTTCCACCTATCTCATCTTGGGCACCAACCTTGGTGCACGCCTCGGTTTCTTGGTGGCTATCACTGGTCTTTCCGGATGGATGATGTCGATGGCCATTATCTGGGCTGTGTACGGCATCGGATTAAAGGGGCCAGAACCAACGTGGCATCCGCATGAACCAATCTCCATCGTTCGTGACGGTGCTTTATTGAATCGAACAGAAATTGTGGAAGGTTCTAGCGACATCAAAGGTCTTGACTCAGTTGCGGCAGCTAAGAAAGTGTCTGACCAGTTGGTAAGTGAAGGCTGGAAATCTCTCGAGGAATCTGATCCAAAACGTGGTCAAGCAGTTGCATCAGCTGATGAAATTATTCAGATCGAAGCAAAGGAATTTGTAGCCGGTGAATATGTGGCAGTAGCTGTGTATGACAAAGGTGGCGCTCGGTATCCAAAACTTGGCGACTCTATTGACTTCCTCGCGTTCAAGCACAAGCCTCGATATGCGATTGTCGAAATTGCGCCATTGGTGGCTCAACGTGCAGAACCTGGTCGTGCACCTGCGCGTGCCCAGATTGACGAAGCACAACCACATCGTTACGTCGTGATGATTCGTGATTTGGGCGCCAAGCGTCGCCCGGCATTCCTCATTGGTTTTGGTTCCGGATTGATCTTCTTCTTGTTGTGTTGGATCTTGCACCGCCGCGAAGCGTTGCTGCGCAAGAACCTTGCACTCAAAACCTCGGCGGCCTAGATAATGGGCCAGTACCTTCCCATTATTGCGTTGATGGTGCTAGCAATTCTGTTTGCTGTCATCAGTCTTCTTGCTTCGAAGTTGCTTGCGCCTAATCGTCCTAACTCTGCAAAAGAAGCGCCATACGAATGTGGAATCGTGCCAAGTCGTGAACCACCAGAGCGTTTCCCTGTCAGTTTCTACGTCGTTGCGATGTTGTTCATCATGTTCGACATTGAAATCATTTTCGCGTACCCGTATGCGGTCGACCGTGAATTTCTTGGTTCGTACGGATTCTTCGAAATGGTGTCTTTTAGTGCCGTGTTCTTCGTGGCATTTGTATACATGATTGCGCGTGGAGCTCTTGACTGGGGTCCATTACAGAAATCAATGAAGCTTGAGACACAAGAATCACTTGGCTATAACACAACAAGTTCTGTGCGTGTTGTCGGTTCTGAAGGACGCGCGGCCTAATGGGTGTTGTTCAAAACATTGTTGACGACGGCCTTGGCGGCATGGATCACAACTTCGTTACTGCACGTATCGAAGACTTGGTGAAATGGGCTCGTTCACGTTCAAGTTGGGGCGCATCGTTCGGTCTTGCATGTTGTGCAATCGAAATGATGGGCACTGGCGCATCACACTATGACCTTTCCCGTTTCGGAATGGAAGTGTTTCGCGCGTCACCTCGCCAAGCAGACATCATGATCGTCGCTGGTCGCGTTAGTCAGAAAATGGCGCCAGTACTTCGTCAGGTATACGACCAGATGATGGAACCCAAGTGGGTTATCTCCATGGGCGTATGTGCATCAAGTGGCGGCATGTTCAACAACTACGCAATTGTTCAGGGTGTTGATCAAATTGTTCCTGTAGATGTCTATGCACCAGGTTGCCCACCAACACCAGAAACTCTTATCCACGCTATTGAAACTCTTCACCAACTCATTGAAGATGGTGAAATTATGCGCCGCCGATTGGTTAACAATGGTGGTGCTCGGGTTGAGTTATCCGTAGAAGACATAGCTCATACTTCTGTCACCATCGGAACGAAGTAACAATGAGTGACGTAACAGACACAGTGGAGAATGCTGTAGCAACTCAACACGGCTGCCCAGTCCAAGATTCTCACGGACAACAAGTTCTGCATGCGTCACGTGATCAATACGTATCTGTCATTAAGGCGCTTGCTGACGAGGGATACGAAATGTGTGTTGACCTCACCGGAGTTGACTATCTTGCAAATCCTCACCGCACAATTGGTTTTGGTATTCAACCAGAGCGTTTTGAAGTTGTTGTGAATCTTTTGTCCTTAACTTTGCGTAAGCGTATTCGTGTTCGCGTGCAAGTTCCTGCAGAAGATGCAACATTGCCAACATTGTTTGATGTACATCCAGGAACCGAAGCCCATGAACGAGAGACATTCGACATGTTCGGAATTGTCTTTACTGGGCATCCTGATATGACCCGCATTCTGATGCCAGAAGACTGGGACGGCCATCCACTTCGCAAGGACTACAGCCAGGGATCTATTCCTGTGCAGTTCAAGGGTGCGCACTCATGACCGTTATCTCTGCAGGTACCGCAGAAGGCGGACAAGAACTTCTCTCTCGTAGTGAACTTACGGCAAAAGAACTGCTTCGCGAAGTTGGCTCTGTTCTACGCCTTAGCGAAACAGAAGCTGCACTTCTTGCAGAGGTAGAGACAGAAGCTCCTGAAGATCAAACAATGATCATCAACATGGGGCCACAGCACCCAAGTACGCACGGTGTTTTGCGGCTCATGCTTGAACTTCAGGGTGAAACAGTTTTGCGGTGCAAGCCGATCATTGGGTATTTGCATACCGGCATGGAAAAAACTGGTGAAGCTCTTACGTATATGCAGGGCGGCACCAATGTCACCCGCATGGACTATTTGTCACCACTGAATAACGAGCTCGTATTCTCAATGGCTGTTGAGAAGTTGCTCGGCATCGACGGCGATATTCCTGAGCGCGCTGTATGGATGCGCATGTTGCTCTCAGAACTAAACCGCATGAGTAGCCATTTATTGTTCCTTGCAACCAACGGTATGGACCTTGGCGCAGTGTCCATGATGTTGTACGGATGGCGTGAACGTGAAGATGTTCTTCGGTTCTTCCAAAAAGTAACTGGCCTTCGAATGAACCATAACTTCATTCGTCCTGGTGGACTAGCAGCAGACTTACCATCTGGCTGGCGTGACGATGTTCTTGCAATCCTCGAAGGGTTGCCATCACGTCTTGAAGAATATGACATCTTGATGACTGGTCAACCGATCTGGCGCGAACGTCTACAGGGTGTTGGTGTGATTACCGCTCAAGAGGCCATTGCTCTTGGCGCAACTGGTCCAATTCTTCGGTCCACCGGAGTTGCATGGGACTTGCGTCGCGACATGCCGTACTTGCACTATGACCAGTTGGAATTTGATGTCATTGTTGGTCAATATGGCGATGCATACGACCGCTACGCAATTCGTTTCAATGAAATTCGTGAGTCGATGCGCATTGTGTATCAAATCCTTGATCGCATGCCGTCTGGTGATTACCGCATTCAAAACAAGAAGGTCACTCCACCACCTCGCGCTCGAATCGATGAGTCAATGGAAGCACTGATTCACCATTTCAAGATTTTTACTGAGGGTTTCAAAGTGCCAGAGGGCGAAGTGTATGTGGCAATCGAAAGCCCACGTGGAGAAATTGGTTGTTACATCGTGAGTGACGGATCAGCGAATCCGTATCGCATGCATGTGCGCGCTCCGTCATTCGTCAATATCCAAACAATGCCGCACATGATGCGTGGCGGTCTTGTTGCTGACGCTGTTGCAGTTATTTCATCAGTTGATCCGGTACTCGGGGAGGTTGATCGCTAATGGCTCGCCTAACAGATGAAAACATTCGACTTGCACAAGAAATTATTGGCCGCTATCCAAAACCGCGTTCAGCGACTATTCCGTTGTTGCATCTCGCTCAGGAACAAGATGGTTACGTCACCAATGATGCGATGGCACATATTGGTGAACTAGTTGGTGCTTCATCAGCTGAAGTATTCGGAACAGCTTCCTTCTATGAAATGTTCAAATTTGAACCAGTAGGTAAATACCTCATCAACATTTGCGGCACTATGTCGTGTGCATTGTTAGGTGCCGAAGAACTAATGCATCATGCAGAAGAGCGCCTTGGTATCAAGATGGGTTCCACCACAGCAGACGGACAGTTCACCCTTGAACGAGCCGAATGTCAGGCAGCGTGCACAGAGGCACCGTGCTTGCAAGTTAATTATCGTTACCGGTACCGCGTGACACCAGGTCAACTCGACACACTCATTGATGATTTGTCTGCCGGAAAATTAGTATCAGAAATTCCTGCGCACGGAGTTGTTGCATCAGTGCGTCAACACATTCCTGCTGACCGCGGTGTTGGCGCTGTCGCACCAGAAACCGTTACAGAAAATCCTGTATGGCTAGACGGAAAGGCTGCGCTATGACCGGCGGAACCTGGCCACATGCACCTGGCTTTTATGTAGGTGACCGACCACAAGTTGTGACGTCGCGTTTTCAATATGAAGATTCGTACACGCTCGAGCGTTACTTGGCCACTGATGGATACAAAGGTTTACGGTCTGCATTGGCACGACCTGCAAATGAAATTCACGACGAAGTAAAGAACGCAACTGTTCTTGGTCGCGGCGGAGCAGGTTTCCCAGCAGGCAATAAGTGGGGACTCATGCCGCAAGGCGTATGGCCGCGGTATCTCGTAGTCAACGGTGACGAGAGTGAACCAGGAACATACAAAGACCGCTTGTTGATGGAACGCGATCCACACCAACTCATTGAAGGCTGTCTTATTGCTTCGTATGCAGCTGGCTTGTCACAATGCTTCCTCTATATACGTGGTGAAATGGCGCTTGCACAAGAACGGGTTGCAGCTGCCCTGAACGAGGCATATGCAGCCGGATATGTCGGCAAAAACATTCTCGGCTCAAAGTTCTCACTTGACATCGTTCTTCACTGGGGTGCTGGTGCCTATGTGGTGGGTGAAGAGACCGCTCTCATTGAAAGCCTCGAAGGTAATCGTGGAATGCCTCGCCTGAAGCCGCCATATTTCCCTGCAGCAAACGGCTTGTACGGACAACCAACAATCGTGAACAACGTTGAAACTCTTGCAAACCTTCCGTGGTTGTTAAACAACGGTGCTGCTGCATACACAGCAATTGGTACAGCAACATCTCCTGGTACACGAATGGTCGCAGTCTCCGGACACGTCAATCGTCCTGGAGTATTCGAAATCATCAACGGCATCACAACCTTCCGTGACCTGTTGTACGGAGACGAGTTCTGTCAGGGAATTCGAAACGGAAACGAACTCAAGGCTTTTGTCCCTGGTGGCGGTTCTGCGCCGTGGTTTACTCCTGATCAACTAGATCTTCCGTTCGAAGCAAGCCAAGTCGGACCTGCAGGTTCAATGCTCGGTTCTGGCGCCATCATGGTGATGGATTCAACGACTGATATTCCGCGCGCTGCATTGACACTGACTCGCTTCTACGCACATGAATCGTGTGGCAAATGCACACCATGTCGTGAGGGTGGAACCTGGCTCGAACGAATTTTGTCTCGTGTTGTTGACGGCAAGGGAACAGATGCCGACCTTGATCAAATTTTCGAAGTAGGCGAGTCAATTTGCCCGGGTGCATTCCCTCACGCATCGAATGAGAAACTCGGAATCGCTGCAGTGCCCTTTCCTTATCGTATGAACACCATCTGTTTCGTCGGGCCGTCTGCATACGCACCAGTTCACTCAGCTCTTACATTGTTCCGTAGCGAATTTGACGCACGCATTGTGAAGCGCACCATGATCAAAGTTACGGCGGTTTCAGAATGACCACTATTGACACCACCGATACAAACGACATGCCGCCTCAGGATCCGAACGCAGTATCAATCACTATTAATGGTCGCACCGTTGCGGCACGCAAAGGTGATCTCATCATTGCGGCTGCCGACAGTGTTGACGAATACATTCCGCGCTTTTGTTACCACCCACGTATGAGCTCAGTCGGCATGTGTCGTCAGTGCATGGTTGAAGTGGAAGGTCCACGTGGCCCCATGATGGTTGTCAGTTGTATGACTCCCGTTGCTGATGGACAAGTCGTGCGCACCGACACGCCACAAGTAAAACGCGCCCAAGAAGGAATGATTGAACTTCTTCTCGCGAACCATCCTCTTGACTGCCCGGTTTGTGACAAAGGCGGCGAGTGCCCACTACAAGACCAGGCCTTTAGTCATGGTGCAGGCGAGAGTCGTTTCGTTGAAGAAAAGCGTCACTATGAAAAGCCGATTCCAATTAGCGACTTGGTATTTCTTGACCGTGAGCGTTGCATCTTGTGTGACCGCTGCACACGCTTTGCCGATGAAGTAGCTGGTGACCCTCTCATTAGTTTCACTCAGCGCGGAAACAACACTCAAGTAATGACATTCCCTGATGAGCCGTTTGCTTCATACTTCTCAGGCAACACAGTTCAAATTTGTCCAGTCGGTGCTCTCACTGCTTCGCCATACCGATTCAAGGCTCGCCCATGGGACCTTGAACAACGCGAAAGCACCTGCACTACCTGTTCTGTCGGTTGTCGCACTGTCGTTCAATCAAGTCGTGATGAATTATTGCGGTTCCAAGGTGTTGACAGCGACCCAGTGAACTGGGGATGGTTGTGCGACAAGGGTCGTTTCAATTTTCAATCAACAAACTCTGACGATCGACTTTCAACACCCCAGGTGAAGTCAGGTGACTCCTTTGTCGCTATTTCGTGGTCTGAAGCCATGGAAACAGTTGCTCGTACCATTCGCCATGCTCGTGAAGGTTCTATTGCAATTCTCGGTGGTGCGCGTGGAACAAATGAAGATGCATTCATGTGGGGCGCACTTGCTGATGCCGTGGGTATCACCATGAAAGATGCTCAACTTGATGACGGACTACCAGCATCTGTGTTCTCGTACTCTCAAGCGACAATTGATTCTGCATGTGCCGGAGGCACGGTCATTCTTCTTGCTCCTGATCTAAAAGAAGAACTTCCTGTGCTGTACCTGCGTCTTCGTGATGCTGTTCAGAAAAAGCGTATTCGTCTGATTGAAGTTTCGTCTCACGAAACTGGTCTCACGAAGTATGCATGGAAATCAGTTCGCGCCGAATCCGGAACAACTGCCCAAGTGGTTGCAGCTCTTCTTGCTGAGGCTGAAATTTCGACACAACTTGCATCTGGTTCAGTTGTTGTTGTGGCTGGCAGGCCAAACCTTGCTGAAGCTGCTTCGCACACAATGGAAGCGATTGATGCAGTAGTTGCAGCAGCTCCATCAGCCAGTGTTTTGCCGGTCTTGCGTCGTGGAAACGTTCGTGGTGCGTTGTCGCTCGGACTTGCCCCAAGCAATGGCAAGGATGCAGCAGCGATTCTTGAAGCATCAGCGGCTGGACAAGTTGATTGTCTGATTCTTCTTGGTGCAGACCCACTGAGCGATGTTGCAGATATTGATCTTGCACGTCGCGGAATTGCTGGCGCAAAATTCGTTGTAGCGCTCGATACTTTCTTGTCAGCTAGTGCCTCTCATGCAGACATAGTGCTACCAGCTGCGGCGTATGGTGAAAAAGACGGCACAACAATGAATCTTGAAGGTCGAGTGACATCGGTTGTTCAAAAGATCACACCTCGCGGGACTTCTCGTTCCGATTGGATGGTGGCAGTTGAACTTCTTTCGCTATTGGGCTACGAAACAGATTTCTCCACATTGTCTGATGTTCAACAGGCAATGGCCCAAAAGTTTCCTGGCTTTGGGTCGACAACAACGTCCGTTGCAGTCAAGCGTGATGGGGTTGTTGTTTCAGTAACGCCGCCAACGTCAACGCTCAGTGCCTCATCAGTAGCGGGACCACGTAATTCATACGAATTTAGACTTGACCTCAGTCGCAAGTTGTTTGACCGAGCAGTCGGCACAATTACTAGCCAGTCGCTTGAAAATCTTGCGGCAGAAGCCCAAATTTTTGTGCACCCTCTTGACCTTGATCGCATTGGTGCGGCCGATGGGGCCAACGTGCGGATATCAAATTCTCATAGCTCGATTGTTTTGCCAATTCGTCCAGCTTCATTTGTGCCGCGTGGAACTGCTTGGGTTCCGTTTAACCAATTGGGCGCAGATGTACGTGAATTAGTGCGCCGTAACGTGTCGGTTGTTGATGTCAGAATTGAGTCAATGTGATTTCTACAATTTTGTCTCTTGACCCAATGCTTGAAGGGGGTGTTCTCTGGACACCTCTCATCATTGTTTTGGTAAAAGTACTTCTGGTCTTCGTTGTCGGACTTGTGGCCACCATGTTGATGGTGTGGTTTGAGCGCAAAGTAATTGCCGGAATGCAAAACAGAGTTGGTCCAAACAAGGCTGGCCCATGGGGCATTTTGCAGACGCTCGCTGACGGCATCAAGTTGTTCTTCAAAGAAGATCTCATTCCAGAACGCTCTGACAGATTCATGTTCCGACTTGCGCCGTATCTCGCGCTTGTTCCGGCGTTTCTTTCTTTTGCAATCATTCCTCTTGGCGGAGATTTCCGTGACGGTAAGGGTGGCCTTGTCACGTTGTTTGGCCATCAGACACGACTACAACTTGCTGATCCTCCAATCGGAGTGTTGTTTGCGTTAGCCATTTCCTCTATTGCTGTGTACGGACTCATGTTGGCTGGTTGGTCAAGTGGTTCGAAATACCCACTACTTGGCGCGGTACGTGCTTCTGCCCAGATGGTGTCATATGAAGCTGCACTTGGTTTGTCACTTGGTGCTGTATTGCTCGTGTCAGGAACTTTGTCGACAGCAGGCATCGTAGACATGCAGTCCTCAATCGGTAATTGGAACATCGTGGCGACTGGATTTGTGCCGTTCGTTATTTTCATGATTGCAGCAACTGCAGAATTGAATCGTCCACCGTTTGACCTGGTTGAAGCAGAACAAGAACTCGTTGGCGGATTCAATACTGAATACTCATCAATTCGTTTCGCTTTGTTTTACCTTGCTGAGTTCATGAACACTGTCACGATGTCAGCGCTTATTGTTACGTTGTTCTTCGGTGGTCCTCAGCCAATTGCAATCGGTAACACCACACTTGATATTCCGTTTGTTCCGAATGCGATTGAAGGAACCATCTGGCTGCTTCTTAAAGTTCTCGTGTTCCTGTATGTGTATGTATGGTTCCGTGCCACGCTTCCTCGATTCCGCTACGACCAACTGATGGATCTTGGGTGGAAGATTCTGATACCTGGCTCGCTCGGATGGTTCATGTTGCTTGCCGCACAACGTGTCGGACGTGATGCAGGGTGGGATCAGATCGTTGTCACTCTCGTCACTGCGCTGGTCTTAATTTGTGGGTACGGACTGCTACTCGCTGCACAACATGTCAGTCGAGCAAATCGTGAGAAGGATGGAGCAAGCTTCTAATGGGCTACTTCGGAGGATTTCTCGTCACCATGCGTCAGCATGGCGCACGAAACAAGGTAACAACTGAATATTCAGGCGGTCGCGTATTTCGTCGCAAAAATCGTGATACCAAAGATGAAAAGATCGATAAGCCAGAGCGTATGCACGGCCGTCATGTCTTGAATCGCTATGAAGATGGCATGGAAAAGTGCATTGGGTGCGAACTATGCGCCGGGGTGTGCCCAGCGAAATGCATCTACGTTCGCGGAGCAGATAACGATCCTGACAACCCAACATCTCCTGGTGAACGTTTTGGTTTCACGTACGAAATCAATTATCTGCGTTGCATTCATTGTGACCTATGTGTTGAAGCATGCCCAACCGAGGCAATCACCGAGACAAAGTTGTTCGAGTTTTCTTTCACCAATCGTCAAGATGCCATCTATACAAAAGATGAACTTTTGGTAGGCAATGATGGCCAACCGCAACATCTTCCGTGGGAAGACTGGCGCCCAGGTGAAGATCAAAATACGTCTGGTTGGATGCGCGCTACCGCATCAGCTGGAAGCGAAGATTTCATCGGTTTGGTGTCATGGGGTGGCGAACTCGGATACGGCGTTCGCCCTGCAGAGCCTGCTCAAAACATCAGCGACGAATCTGAGTGGGAGAACTAGTGGAACTCTTCGTATTTGTTGTTGCCGCTGCGATGGTTTTGGTTGGGGCTCTAGGAGTTGTTACTCGCTCAAATCCAGTTCATGCCGCGATGAGTTTGGTGTTGACCTTATTTGGAATCGCTGTCATGTTCGTGGCGCACAATGCTCATTTCCTAGCTGCGGTTCAGGTCATCGTGTATGCAGGCGCAATCGTGGTGTTGTTTTTGTTCGTCATTATGTTGCTCGGAGTTGACCAAGCAGAGGATTTATCAGTTGAACCGATTACCAACCAGCGTCCGTTAGCGGCCATCATTGGCCTCGGAGTCACAGGCATTGTGATTGCTGCAATAGTTTCGTCGCGAGCCGGGTTTCGAGTCATTGGTGATGGAATAAATGAAACAACTGTTGAGTCTCCTGATGCAAACATCACCCAACTTGCGCGGGCAATATTCAGCGACAATGTTTTCGCATTTGAAATCACCTCAGTGCTATTGCTTGTCGCGGTCATCGGCACGGTTGTTATGGCTCGTAAATCCAAGTCTGTAGGAACAGGGAAATGAGTGTCATGGTTTCTGTAATTCAGCCCACTGAATCCTGGTATCTCATTTTGTCTGCCGTGCTTTTCGGAATTGGCACCGTGGGTGTCATGGTGCGTCGCAACCCTCTCATTATGTTTATGTGCATTGAATTAATGCTGAACGCTGTCAACTTGTCATTTGTGGCACTTGCTAGCGAGGTCGCCGATATCGATGGTCAAGTTGCAGTGTTCTTTGTACTGGTAGTCGCTGCAGCCGAAGTTGTTGTTGGGCTCGGCATCATCGTTTCGATCATGCGTCGTCGCACCACCTTGACGGTGGACGATATGTCAGGACTTAAGGGGTAAGCGCCATGTTGAATCTTGTTTGGCTTATTCCTGCACTACCACTCGCTGGCTTTCTTCTGATTTTCCTATTCGGAAGAATTCTCGGAGAACCACGTGCCGGAATTCTGGCAACTGCAATGACTGCTTCTTCATTTCTTGTGGTTGTGGGCGTGTATTTCGACCTTTTGTCACGCACTGCAGAAGAACGCCACCACGTAGTCACTCTCTTTTCTTGGCTGCCTGTTGGTTCATTGCACATCGATATGGCGTTACTGGCAGATCCATTGAGCATTACCATGGCGCTCTTTATCACTGGCATCGGAACGCTCATTCATTTGTATGCCATCGGCTACATGCATGGTGACCCTAAATTCTCAAAGTTCTTCCTGTACTTGAACCTCTTTGTTTTTTCCATGTTGATGCTTGTGCTTGGTGAGAACCTTCTCGTTACTTTCCTTGGTTGGGAAGGTGTGGGTGCATGCTCGTATTTCCTCATCTCTTTCTGGCACACACGCGATTCTGCCGCTACAGCTGGCAAGAAGGCATTCGTGACAAACAGAGTGGGTGACTGGGGAATGATGGTCGCGATGTTCCTTGCGTTCTCATCAGTCGGCACTTTGTCGTACGCAGGAATCAACAGTGCAGCTGAAGGCGGAAAATTAGCCGCAGTAACAGCAACAGGAATTGCCATGATGTTGTTTGTTGGTGCGTGCGGCAAGAGCGCACAGTTGCCACTATATATATGGTTGCCAGATGCGATGGAAGGCCCTACTCCGGTATCAGCCCTAATTCACGCGGCCACCATGGTGACATCAGGAGTTTTCCTTCTCACGCGTATGTCGCCAGTTCTTCACGCGTCGTATCCATGGCTCGGTGATGTCATTGCCACTGTTGGCGCTCTTACTGCGTTGTTTGCAGCAACCATTGCTGTTGCTCAAACTGATATCAAAAAGGTTCTGGCATATTCAACTGTCTCTCAGTTGGGCTTCATGTTCCTCGCAATTGGTTCTGGTGCATACGTAGCTGCAATTTTCCATATGGTGACGCACGCATTTTTCAAGGCGCTTTTGTTCCTTGGTTCAGGATCCGTTATCCATGGCATGCATCATGAACAAGACATGCGCAAAATGGGAGCCCTTCGCAAGCTCATGCCAATCACCGGCTTCACTTTCATCATCGGTTGGTTGGCCATTGCCGGTATTCCACCATTTGCAGGTTTCTGGTCGAAGGACGAAATTCTCCTCGCAGCGTTTGCAAACAACCGACTTCTCTGGCTTATCGGAGTTGTCACCGCACTTTTGACGGCGTACTACATGACTCGCCAAGTCATCATGGTGTTCTTTGGTGAAGCACGTTGGCATGATCATGCTGAAGAAAACGGTGCACATGGCGACCACACGCCACATGAAAGTCCGTGGACAATGGTGACACCACTTGTTGTTCTTGCCGGCTTATCAATTGTTGGTGGGGCGCTTCAATTGCCGTTCTCGCACAGCACGAAGTTTCTTGAACATTGGCTTGAACCAGTGATTCATCATTCCGAGGTATCAATCTCTGACACGTGGGCCTATAGCAACAAATGGTTGTTGCTCGTAGTTGCGGTTGTTGTTGCTGTCAGTGGAGTTGTTGCATCAATAGCTGTGTATGCCAAAGGTAAGTTCAAAATCATTGAACCAAAAATTCTTGCGGATGCATGGCGATACGATGCTGCCGTTTCGGCCATTGTCGGTGGCCCTGGACGAGCAGCATTCGGTGGTGTTGCAGCATTTGACGCAAAAGTAATTGATGGGGCAGTGAACGGCATTGGTACCGAGGTTCGTGCTACCAGCGGTATTTTGCGCAAAATTCAAAGCGGTCTTGTCCGCTCATACGCCTTTGTTATTGGTCTTGGCGCAGTAGTGATTCTGGCTTGGTTCCTTCTGAGAGGAATTCTCTAATGCATGCATCTTTTCCTATTTTGACAGCATTGATCTTGCTGCCGGTTCTCGGCGCGGTACTCATCACAGTTATTAGTAACAAGCATCTTGAATTGGTGAAATTAATTGCAATGCTTTTCAGCGTTGGTGTTGGTGGCATGTCAATTTGGCTGTTGGCTTCGTTCCATTCACATGAAGATAGATTTCAGTTCGTCTCTCAACATGATTGGGTGTCGTCATGGGGAATCTCGTGGCACCTCGGAGTCGATGGAATTTCTTTATTCCTCGTTGTGCTAACCGGAATTCTTTTCCCGTTAGTCATCCTTGGAATCGACCCACACCATGATCACAAACGCTATTTGGCTTGGTTGTTGCTACTTGAAGCCGGCGTCATGGGAAGTTTCCTTAGCCTCGACCTCTTTTTGTTCTTCATCTTTTTCGAGATTGTTCTCGTCCCAATGTATTTCCTCATTGGCGGATGGGGATACGACAAGCGTGTTTACGCAGCAACGAAATTCTTTTTGTACACAATGCTTGGTTCGGCGTTCATGTTGGTTGGCATAATCGCTACGGCAGTTCTGGCCCGACGCGATATTGGATATCTCACATTTGATCTGGTGACCTTGGCTGAGCATGCAAGCTTTGCTACGAACACTGGTCGTTGGTTGTTTGTTTCGTTCGCCATTGCCTTTGCGGTGAAAGTCCCCATCTTTCCTTTGCATACATGGTTGCCAGATGCGCATACTCAGGCCCCAACAGGTGGCTCTGTCATCTTGGCCGGTGTTTTGTTAAAGATGGGAACGTACGGATTCCTTCGGTTCGGTTTGTATTTGTTCCCTGCTGCAGCGGTATGGGCAAAACCAGTACTGCTCACTCTTGCAGTAATCGGAATTATCTATGGGGCTATTGCGGCCACAATGCAGACAGATCTCAAACGACTAGTGGCGTATTCGTCGGTTGCTCACCTCGGGTTCATTGTCCTTGGTATCTTCGCCATCACATCACAGTCACTCACGGGCAGTGTGATGCAAATGGTGAACCACGGTGTTTCTACTGGTGCATTGTTCCTTTTGGTCGGAATGATTTATGAGCGACGTCACACTCGTCAGATAGCTGAGTTGCGGGGCATTCAATCTGTTGCACCAATTTTCGCTGCAACTTTCATGATTGTGATGCTGAGTTCTATCGGTGTACCAGGACTCAACGGATTCGCCGGAGAATTCTTAGTGTTGATTGGGTCGTTTCAATCAGCGCGATGGTGGACCATTGTTGCGGCTACCGGCGTAATCCTTGCTGCTCTCTATTTGTTGTGGGCATATCAACGCGTGTTCCACGGTGAACCTGATGAAGCGAATTCAACATTTGCTGAATTGACTTTGCGCGAAGGTGTTTTGATGCTGGCATTTATTGGCCTCATCGGATTTACTGGCTTGTATCCAAAGCCGATGCTTGAACGAATCGAACCAAGTGTTGACAAATTGGTGGAACATGTTGTCGCTCACAGTGATTACAAAGTTCCAACTACTCCCAATGTTGTAGTTGAGCCTCACGGCGAAAAGGAAGGCGAGTGATGGTTCTTGCAGCAGGGCTTGTCGGGCCATCAATTCCTTGGGTTGAACTAATTCCTATTCTCTCGCTGTTAGGCGGAGCCTGTTTTCTGCTGCTCGTTGGCTCTTTAGTACCCAACTGGCCGCGGCGCGGTTATGCATGGGTCACAGGGGTGTCAGCAGTTGTTGCCATCGTTGCAAACGCTATTAAGTGGAACAACCTGTACTACAACAAGGGCGCTTTGTTCCTTGCAGATGCAATTTCGATTGATCGTTTTTCTGTACTCGCCAGCATTGCAATATGTCTTGCTCTAGTGATGAGTGCGCTCTTGGTCTCGGCCTATTTGTTGCGAATGAACGCTGATGGTCCGGAACTGTATGCGTTGCTTCTTACTGCCGGAATTGGTGCATTGGTCATGGTTTCAGCCAATGACCTGATTGTGTTGTTCCTCGGACTAGAGACATTGAGTTTGTCGCTGTACCTTTTGGCGGCAAGCAATCGCGATAGAGAAGAGAGCCAGGAATCTGGACTGAAGTATTTCATTCTTGGCGGTTTCTCATCTGCGTTCTTCTTGTATGGCGTCGCTCTTATCTTTGGTTCAACTGGCAGTACAAAGATCTCTGGTATCAGCGAAGCATTGTCAGGCAATATTTCAGTTCTACGTACAGATGCATTGCTACTTGTCGGAATTGGAATGTTGCTCGTTGGGCTCGGATTCAAAGTGTCTGCAGCCCCGTTCCATATTTGGACGCCCGATGTATATGAGGGTGCTCCCACTCCGGTCACGGCATTCATGGCTTCGGTCGGAAAGGTTGCTGCTTTTGCTGCACTGATGCGAGTGTTGATGGTCGGCCTAGAACAACGAGCAGATGATTGGCGACCAGTGGTATGGGCTCTTGCGCTTCTGACTGTTTTTGTAGGTTCAATTCTTGCGGTCGTTCAAACGAACGTAAAACGCATGTTGGCTTATTCCTCAATTAGCCATGCTGGCTTCATTCTGGTCGGCGTAGAAGCAGCTGGTCATATGTCAGGTGATGGCATTGCTAGCTCGATGAACTATCTCGCTATCTACACCGTTTTAGTGATGGGCTCTTTCGCAATTGTTCTGGCGATGTCTGGAAATAGTGACGGTGAAACAAACCTGTCAGATTTCAAAGGTCTTGCTAAGCGTCGTCCAGCTCTTGCTCTTGCGTTTACTGTTTTGTTGTTCGCCCAAGCGGGTGTGCCACTAACTGCCGGTTTCGTTGCAAAGTTCGCAGTCATCAAGTCTGCTGTTGAAGTTGATTCATATGTTCTTGCAGTTGCGGCCATGGTGGCAGCTGTGATTGGTGCCTATCTGTACCTACGTATTGCGGTCAGCATGTGGTTAGAAGAACCAGTTTCTGAAAATGAAATCTCTGTTGACCCAGCAGTAGTTGTAGTCATTGCACTTGCAGTGGTGGCAACTCTTGTCGTCGGACTCTTTCCCGAGTTACTGCTTCAAGCAACGCGCCTTGCGCGTTTTGCGCCTCGGTGAACTAACGAGCGTGAGAAATTAGGGTATTGAACAACCCTTGTTGTGATGGGTCATCTCGGGCAGTGTCTTCCGGGTGCCATTGCACTCCGACAATCCATGTCGAACCTTTATGTTCTACTGCTTCGATAGTGCCGTCTTGGTGTGTGCCAACAACAGCAAGATCAGATGCAAGATTTTCAATTGCCTGATGATGAAGTGAATGGATAAACGGATCAGTTGTTCCCATTGCGAGAGCCAAACGAGATCCTGGGACAACTTGGATACCGTGCATCGTGTCGCGATGATCCGGAGTTGTCTTTAGGTGTTGTATCAATGTTCCGCCGAGAGCAACATTGAGAACTTGTTGTCCACGACACACAGCAAGGATTGGCATCTCAGTTTCGATTGCGTGGTTACACGCTGCGATTTCAAATTCATCAAGAAATTCGTTGACGCCGCTCAGACGTGCCCATTCGGTTGCTCCGTATTTCGTGGGGCTGACGTCACCGCCACCAATCATCAACATTCCATCGCATCGCGCAAGTGTGGATGCAATGACATCTCGATCATTAGTTGGGGAAACAATGATGGGTAGACCGCCAGCTCGGTGTACTGCATCAATGTAATTCTGTCCGCAGCTAACGACTGGGGTGCGATGTCCTACAGCTTCTGGACTTAGTTTTCCCGGAATCGCAATAAGCGGTTGCTTCATCCAGCTTCTACTTCGTCGGCTTCGTAACCGGCATTTCGAACAGCCGCTAAGACTGCATCGGCATGCTCGCGACCGCGCACTTCTAACACTGCTTGCACACCAGTTTCGCGTACATGCAGGTTGACTCCTTCGCGCACATGTTCAACTTCCACCAAGTTCGCACCGGATTCCGCAAACAATGTGAGTAATCGAGCAAGGCCGCCTGGTCTGTCTGAGATTCGAACAAACAAAATGAGTCTGCGACCAGCTTTTGTTTCGTTGCGTCGAATAAGTCCGGGAAGTAAACCAAGATCAACATTGCCGCCCGATAAAACAACGCAAGTTGTCCCAGTCTTTGCAGGCTTTACTTGTCCGCTCATGAGCGCAGAAACTCCGACCGCTCCACCGCCTTCGACATACAGCTTGCCGCGATCCATCAGAAGAACCATTGCATCAGCAACGAGATCTTCTTCGACAACAACGATCTCATCGACATATCGTTCAATCAGTGGACGCGTGAAATCACCGGGTGTCTTTACTGCAATTCCATCTGCGAGCGTGACAATTGGTCCGTCTGGCGGAGGAGATCCTGCATATGGTGCACATGCACGAACCTGCACGCCAATAATGCGAATTTTAGGATTGAACTCTTTCAGCGCCATTGCGACGCCACCTGTTAAGCCACCACCACCGAGAGGAATAAGCACGAGTGATAAATCTGAAATGTCTTCCAATAATTCGAGACCGAGTGTTGCTTGCCCTGCAACAACAATGGGGTCATCGTACGGATGACAAAAATTCATACCTGTTGCATCAGCCTGACGTTGTGCTGCAGAAACCGCATCAGACAACGTGTCGCCACCTTCACTGAGAATCGCACCGTATGAACGAACAGCTTCCATCTTTGAGAGCGACGCTCCAGCCGGAACAAATATTTCGCACGGAACATTGTGATGTTTTGCCGCAAAGGCAATTGCTTGTGCATGATTGCCTGCGCTTCCAGCAACGACACCGTTCTTCACTGCATCACCGAGCGAAGCGAGTTTGCTCATGGCGCCACGAATCTTGAATGACCCGGTGCGTTGCAAGTTCTCGGCCTTGAACACAACGGTCCCGCCGTATCGTTCCGACAGAGCGGCTGATTCGGTGATGGGGGTGTGTTTCACCACGCCCTTGCCAGCGAGTCGGGCTGCATTTATGACAGCAGAATCAATTGGGATAGCAGTCATCAGCCCCTACCGTAGTGGGCATGCGCGCGGTACTCATCGCTAATAGAGAGGATGCAGATCCGGGATTTATTGGCCGCTCGTTGCGTGCGCGCGGATATTCATTCACCGAATTCCTTCGCGAGGACCACGGTGACTGGCCAACCCTTGACGGGTTTGATCTTGTTGTGGCGATGGGTTCGAATTGGAGCACCTACTGGGACCATGTCGCAGAGCCCGTCCGGGCAGAACAACAACTACTGGCCGAGGCCCTTCACAGGGGAATCGGGGTGCTTGGCATCTGTTTCGGAGCTCAACAGCTGTCCGTCGCCCTGGGCGGCCAGGTTTCCAGGGCCGAAACCC
>WLSJ01000100.1 GCA_009705865.1 Actinomycetota bacterium
CGTTGCAGAGATGGCGGAAGCAGCGATTGTCGATGTCTGGGGGGTCATTTCCCCATGTTACTAAGCGATATTTACTTAGGTTGTGCAAGAACGCGAAGATATGGCTTCACGGTCTTCCAACCCTGTGGGAACAGAGTTTTTGCATCTTCATCAGAAACTGCAGCACCGATAATGACGTCACCGCCGTTTATCCAGTTGGCAGGAGTTGCCACTTTGAATTTGGCTGTCAATTGCAATGAGTCAATAACGCGAAGAATCTCGTCGAAGTTACGGCCAGTAGATGCTGGGTAAGTGAGTGACAACTTGATCTTCTTGTCTGGCCCAATAATGAACACTGAGCGCACGGTCATTGTGTCGCTTGCATTTGGGTGAATCATTTCGTACAGGTTGGAAACTTTCTTGTCTCCGTCACCGATCATGGGGAAGTTCACTGGTGTGCCCTGTGTCTCAGCAATATCTGCTTCCCACTTCACGTGGCTGTCAACTGGGTCAACAGAAAGGCCAATGACTTTTACATTGCGCTTGTCGAAATCTGGCTTGATACGAGCTACGTATCCGAGCTCTGTTGTGCAGACCGGTGTGAAGTCCTTCGGGTGGCTAAAGAGAACGCCCCATGAGTCGCCCAACCACTCGTGGAAGTTGATGGTGCCTTGTGTGGTGTCTGCTGTGAAATCGGGTGCGGTGTCGCCTAAACGTACGGTCATGATGTTCTCCTTGAAGTAGGTGCCTACGGTAAGGATATGGGCGAATTTCCAAAACCCGACAACTTTGGTCGGGAATTAGTGCCCGTGAGGAACCAGGCCCATTTCAGCCGCCTTCAGAGCCACCATCTGGGATGAAAGATCGATCACAGCATGGATCTGGTCTTCAAGATTGGTTCCCGGCGGAATCTTGTTGGGAAGCGGGCCGTCAATGACCAATGTGGCGAGGCCGTGGGCATGTGACCAGAGTGTGAAGGCAAATGTATGCGCCGTTTCTGAGTCGATTGATGGGCCCGTGATGCGCGCCACCATGAGACGTAATTCATCGAAAGCACAGTCCGCAGCGATTGCTGTTGATGCGTGAGTTGTGACACCACAAATATCGTTACGAAACATCACGCGAAAATGACCGATGTGTTCGCGTGCGAAGTTCAAATAGGCAATAAAACCAGCTTTTGCAGCTGGCATTTCTGTTTCGTGTACGTCGCGAAATGCTTGTGCCAAACCTGTAAATCCTTCTTCAGAAATTGCAGCCAAAATTCCACTGCGATCGCCAAAGTAGTGATACGGCGCTTGGTGGCTGACGCCAGCTCGACGTGCGACTTCGCGCATTGACAATGACTCGGCGCCGTCTGATTCGATGATGGCGAGGGCGGCATCAAGCACGAGGCGGCGAACATCGCCATGTTGCTCGGACGGGGCGGGAACCATGGGCTCACAGTACAACTTGACAGTGTCAAGTACAACGACTAGACACTGTCAAGTGACTATTGATCAAAAAACAAATGACCGCCGTTGGTGGATTCTTGGAGTCCTTGCCATCAGCGTGTTCCTGGTTGTTGTTGACAACCTCATTGTGAACGTGGCGTTGCCTACATTGCAGAGCGAATTGAATGCAACGACAACTTCCTTGCAATGGATTGTTGATTCATACGCATTGGTGTTTGCAGGATTGCTACTTGCCGGCGGTGGCCTTGGTGACCGTTTCGGACGCAAAGGTGCATTGCAAATTGGTCTTGTGTTGTTTGTTGTGTGCAGCACGTTTGCAGCATTCGCTACTACAAGTAATCAACTTATTTTCTGGCGTGGTGCAATGGGTATTGGTGCAGCACTTGTGTTCCCAGCAACTCTTGCAATCATCACCAATATTTTTGTTGATCCAATTGAGCGCGCTAAGGCAATCGGCCTGTGGTCAGCAGTGTCAGGTATGGCAGTAGCGTTTGGCCCCATTGTTGGTGGTGCATTGTTGAAGCACTATTGGTGGGGATCTGTTTTTTTGGTGAATATTCCCATCGTTATCGTCGCATTGGTAGCCGGAAAATTCCTTATTCCGAAATCGCGCGATGAGAACCCACATCGCATTGACCTAGCTGGTTTCCTACTCTCTGTCATTGCTGTCGGTTCGCTTGTTTACACAGTGATTGAATCTCCGAACTGGGGTTGGGGTTCACAAAAATCCAATGTTGGTTTTGGAATCGCTGTTGTCGCCTTCGCAGCCTTTATTTCTGCTGAATTACGCAACAATGAACCGCTTCTCGATGTGCGCGTGTTCGCTAACCCTCGACTTAGTGCAGCAGCAGGAAGCATCTTTGTTGCATTCTTCTGCCTATTCGGGTTCACATTCTTAGTAACACAGTATTTCCAATTTGTTTTGGGGTATGACACTTTGAGTTCTGGTGTTCACACGATTCCTTTTGCCGTAGGTGCTGGTGTAACCGCACCATTTGCTGCACGTGCTGCTTTACGTTTTGGTACAAAGCGTGTTGTTGCTTTTGGATTACTTAATATGGCCATTGGACTCGCTATCGCTAGCCGCATGGATCAACATTCATCATATTGGGGCCACGTAATTTTCTCGATGGTGATCATGGCTAACGGTCTCTCACTCGTTACTTCACCAAGCACCGACGCAATCATGGGAACACTGAATCGCGACAAAGCTGGTGTTGGTTCAGCCATCAATGACGTTGGTCGTGAAGTGGGTGGAACACTTGGTGTTGCAATTGTGGGTTCAGTTTTTGTCAGTTTGTACACACCAAAACTTGCCAGCAGCTTTGCTGGAATTCCGGGCCTTGTTCAAAATCTGCCTGCAGGCATTTATGAGATTGCTCAAAAGTCAGTTGGTGCCGCATACCAAGTGGTTGGCAAAGCACCAGTCGAAATTCAAAGTCGCGTTCAAGAAGCTGTCAGTGATTCCTTTATCCATGGGTTCAAAACAGCATGTGTTGTTGCCGCGGTGGTTGCCCTCGTTGGGTCAGTGATTGCCCTCGTTCTTTTGCCATCATCGCCTGTAAAACCAGAGGATTAGCCAATTCTTTACTAACTCTGAACTCGTTCAGAGAGGGGCACAAGTACGATAAAAGTTATGTCTGGCGCCCCAATTTCAACTGTTGTCATGGCAGGCGCCCCTGCACGTGATGCCATTTTGGCTGGCCTCGCAGCACGCATTACAAAAGCCGGTTCGCCACACATTGCGCTCGCCACTGTTTTGGTTGGCGACGATGCCCCTAGTCGCAAATATGTAGCAAGCAAACACACCACCGCACAGTCCATCGGAATCGAATCGGTGCAACTTGAATTACCTTCCACAACTACTCAGACTGATCTTGAAGCTGCAGTATCTCGCTTAGCAACAGATTCTCAGGTGCACGGCATCTTGGTGCAACTGCCACTGCCATCGCATCTTGATACAGAAGCTGTGCTGCGTTTGATTCCGGCAGAAAAAGATGTCGACGGTTTAACTGAAGCATCACTTGGCCGACTGGTACGTGATGTACCGGGGCATATTGGCTGCACTCCACTTGGTGTGTTGCGCTTATTGCAACATTACGGAATCACAACTAGCGGAAAACATGCTGTTGTTATTGGTCGCTCTACTCTTGTTGGTCTTCCATTATCAGTGTTATTGGCGCGCAAGGGGATAGACGCCACTGTCACGCTTGCTCATTCTCGCACTGAGAATCTCGAGGCTCTTTGCAAAACCGCAGACATTGTTATTTCTGCAACCGGTGTTGCGCGTTCCATTACAGCTGCGCACGTATCACCAGGGGCCACTGTTATTGATGTGGGTATCTCACGAACCGAATCTGGCATTGTTGGCGATGTTGACGCCGCGTCGGTTACTGGCATTGCAGGTGCGTTAACGCCGATGCCGGGTGGCACTGGCATCATGACTGTTGCGTGCCTGATGGAAAACACGGTGAATGCAGCAGTGATGCAAGGGGTAGTTGTCTGATGCGTCGCATTGCAATCCTGCTTGCACTGATGTGCTCAGGCACTGCGGTGTGTGCTGCACCTGTGGTTGTACATGCAGATGCGCCACATGTTGTTATTGAAAACATTGCGCACACACAAGTGATTCAGACAACAGGGCCAGCAAGCAGTGCTCTGTCATGGGGGCTAGACCGCATCGATCAGAGAGACTTGCCACTGTCAGGTTCGTATACCTACACAGCAACGGGTGCCGGAGTAAAGGCGTACATCGTTGACTCGGGCATTAAGGCAGATCATGTTGAATTTGCGGGCCGCGTTGCAAGCGGGTGGTCATATCGCTCTGTGTCTCAATCAACGTTAGATACCTGGCGTGGTTCGTTGGGTTCATGTAAAACTTCAACTAATGACTATACGTATGTTGCGTCAGATCATCCGTTCGATGTTGACGTGTTTGATTACACCAGCACTCCAACTGATGTGGGAAGCCCAGACAATGAGGGCCACGGCACACATGTTGCGGGAATCATCGGGGGCACTACTACTGGTGTTGCAAAAGGTGTCACTTTGGTCCCAGTGCGAGTGTTGAACTCCTGTGGTTCCGGTATTTCTTCAATGGTTCTTGCAGGGCTCGACTGGATTTTGACAGACCACAAACTTGGTGAACCTGCAGTAGTCAACATGAGCATTGGTTTCAACACTCGAGATGCAGAAATTGACGCAAAGATTACTGCGTTGATGGCAGAAGGAATTGTTGTAGTTGCAGCCGCCGGAAACTCGGGCACTAGTGCATGTAACACCACTCCGGCTGCTACTCCTGGCACAATCTCTGTTGGGGCCTCTACAAGTACTGATACGGAACCGTCATGGAGCAACTACGGACGATGTGTTGACATGTTTGCGCCTGGACTGAGCATTACGTCTGCTTGGCATTACCAAGGGTCTACTGAAAATCCGTATTCAACAATTTCTGGAACATCAATGGCTGCTCCTCATGTCACTGGTGCTGTAGCCCGATATTTGCAAGGGGTGGTGACTACCGCAACTACAGAAACAGAAACGTGGTCGTGGCTCGATACAAATATGACAACGGGAAAGATCACTCGCTCACATGTTTCTCCTCCGGCACGGGAGGATTTCACGCCGAACAAGCTTTTGGCGATGACATCTGCAGATGATTTAGGAGCTGTAACAATTGCCGCAGATAGCCGGCAATTATCTGCAACGTGGACAAGTGAAGCAGGGTTGCCATATGTCATGACTACGTCTCCCGGTGGAGCAACGTGTACTTCTACAACTTCTACGTGCTCTATTAGTGGTCTCACTAATGGGCAGGTATACGCGGTCTCTATTAGTGGCACTAATTCATTTAGTACGCGGCGAGTATTTACTACGAATGCAACGCCGGTGGGCCCACCCGTACCCGTGACAGGGCTAACTGCAACGACCCAAGCACAATCATTAGCTATTGCCTGGACACAAGGCGAAGGTGATGGCACAGGTATTACGTATACGGCTACTGCCACACCAGGTGATCGCACATGCACATCGTCAACCACGTCGTGCACCATCAGCGGGCTTACTAACGGAACTGAATATTCAATCTCAGTTGTCGGTGTCAATACGTTGGGGACTGCTCAAGCAGTAACAGCAAAGGGGACTCCAGATGGAAAACCTGAGGTTCCTGTACTTGCTGCAAGCCTTTCGCGCAGTAAATCAATTTCTTTATCGTGGAGCGCAGTAACCACATCTACAAACATCACGTATGTCGTGACATCGAATACCGGAGATGTTGTGTGTCGGACTATTGAAACATCATGCACCATCGACGGGTTAACGAATGGTGTGAAGTACAACTTCACCATCACGACAAGTACTGCGAACGGTCTAGTGGCAGCGACATCGTTGGCATTGTC
>WLSJ01000101.1 GCA_009705865.1 Actinomycetota bacterium
AACACACCTTTTGCATCTGTGATGTAGAGCAACGGTTCATACGTCAACTTGTATGCCTCAATTGCGGGCGCCAGATTTGTTGCAGTCTTATCTGCATACACATCAGCATGAACAAACATGGCAGCATCACCGACGTTTTTCGATAATGCGATCAGTGCATCAAGACCAGGTGCGCATGTGCCTGTTTGGCAATATGCCGGTGTGCCAATGAAATAGACAACTGGTTTTCCACTTTTCAATGCCTCAGTCAAAGTGACGGCATGGAACGGACATCTTCCTTCAGGACGAGTGCAAATGGGGTCAACACCACGGTTGTCATCATCTGTCGGCGTATCAAAGGGAGGCAATGCATCGCCCACTAACGGACTCAGCACGTTCTCGCGTTCTTCCACTTGAAATGACATTTCAGACTCTGGTGCGATGTCGAGTATCAAAAGGTACACACCGGTCTTTTTCACGTCCACAATGAATGGCCAATATGCAGTTGACATGTTCGTGTCATGTTTGTCGGCAGAAACTGATGCAATGACTACGTCGCCTGTTGCTGTGTCAATGACTTTGCCGGTCAGAGTTTGTGGCAGTTTTGCTTTCCCGGCTGTTGTCAAAACGCCAGATGTATCAGCCAGTGAAATAGGGAGCCGAATGGAACCAGGGACTAAACCTGTCGTCGGAAATCGCTTCACCACCTGCAATGTGCCCGAGATGCCATCGATCGCGCCGGAACTTGATGGTGAAGAAGAGCCTCCGCATGCAGCCAGAAAACCGCCGAGGCCTATGGAGGCAGACAGGGCCAGGAATCGACGGCGGCTATATGTAGGGAAGGGGGCCATGAGATTCAATCGTACGCTCTCGATGCCGTGGCGTAAGGTTGGGTCTATGTCAGCAGCACCGCAACCCCCATACACCCCCGTTGTTCGCGCAGGCGACTGGATCATTGTGTCCGGCCAGCTCGGAATGAAAGATGGAGCAATTGTCGAAGGTGGTGTCCTTGCACAAACCAATCAAGCGATTGTGAACTTGAAGGCCCAACTTGCGTCCATGGGTGCAAGCGTCAATGACATTTCAAAGACGCTCTGCTTTCTCACCGACATGGATACATTCGGAACATTCAATGAGGCATACGCAAAAGGATTCGGCACAGCACGTCCTGCACGTAGCACCATTGGTGTTGCATCGCTTCCATTTGGTGGCGCAGTAGAAATCGAAGCGTGGGCGTTCAAGCCCGAGTCGAAAGGTAAGTAACCATGCCAGGTCCCATCATTCTTGTTGTTGCGCTTCTCGCGTTTCCCATCGTTGTTGGTTTGTCGACTGCAGCACTTGCTGCTCTCATTGGTCACTTTCTCTACCGTGATGCTGAAATTCGCCACGAGGGCAGTGAACTCATCGACTCGAACTACTAGTAGTTCGCATCTGTAGGTCTACGTATGACCGCTGACCTTCTTATTCAGAATGCTCGCCTTGTTGCGACTGTTGATTCGACTCGACGTGAACTACCAGGTGGATGGGTTGCCATCACTAATGGTCTTATCTCTGGTGTTGGTTCGTCAACAGACCCTGTGCCTGCAGCGACAGAACGAATTGATGCAACTGGCTGTTTAGTAACTCCTGGTCTTATCAATACGCATCACCACCTGTATCAAAACCTCACTCGTGCGTATCCGCCGATGACATCGTCTCCGTTATTCGGATGGTTGCAAACGTTGTACCCACTATGGCGTGCACTCGATGAAGAAGGCGCACATGTGTCTGCATGGATTGGTCTTGCAGAACTTGCATTGTCTGGTTGCACCACTAGTACAGACCATTTGTACTTGCACCCACGTAATGGTGGTGACTTGTTGTCAGCAGAAATTGCTGCAGCAAAAGATTTAGGAATTCGTTTCCACCCAACACGCGGCTCTATGTCGCTTTCACAAAAAGATGGTGGACTACCACCAGATGATGTGGTGCAAGAAGATGATGAGATTCTGGCGTTCTCTAAAGAAGCTGTTGAAAAGCATCATGATCGTTCATTCGGTGCGATGACACGTATCGCTCTTGCGCCGTGTTCGCCGTTCAGCGTTACGAAAGACCTCATGATTCGGTCTGCTGAACTTGCTGAATCACTTGATGTCCGCTTACACACACACTTTGCAGAGAACGCTGAAGACGATGATTTCTCTATTGCCACTTTTGGCTGCAGACCATTTGAGTACTTGAAGGAAGTCGGCTGGTTAAGCGATCGCACTTGGGTGGCACATTGCGTCATGCCAAACCATGACGAAATTCAAGCCCTTGGTGCTGCAGGAATTGGCGCTGCACATTGCCCAAGCAGCAACCTCATTCTTGCGTCAGGAATTTCACCGGTTGTTGAACTGCGCAAAGCTGGCGTGCACGTGGGTCTAGGTGTTGACGGCTCATCAAGTGCAGACTCCGGGTCACTATGGATCGAAGCGCGTCAAGCAATGTTGCTCGCAAAACTAAAGAGTGGCGCCGATGCAGCTGATGCGCGTATGGCATTGGAAGTTGCAACCATTGGTGGCGCTGGTTGTCTTGGTCGTATCGGTGAGATTGGTCAACTACAGGTTGGCATGGTGGGCGACGTAGCTATTTGGGATCTCACCGGAATTCAATTTGCTGGTGCAATTGCAGACCCGATTGAAGCGTGGCTTCGTTGCGGCCCAACGTCTGCACGAGACACCATTGTGCACGGACATGCTGTTGTGCGTAATAAGGAATTAGTCAGCACAAAGGTGAATGAGATGATGACCACTCATACCCGCATCGCAACAAAAATGCAGCAACTCAACAAATAATGTTGCACGCGTTCCTATTATCATTCGGCGTTATCTTCGTCGCAGAACTTGGTGACAAAAGCCAACTCATGGCTCTTGCATTTGCAACACGCTATAAAACAGTGCCCGTGCTGATTGCAATCACGTTGGCCACTGGTTTGGTGCATCTTTTCTCTGTGGCTCTGGGTGGAATTATCGGCACAGCACTACCCACCAAACTCATCAGCATTGTCGGTGCGATTGCTTTTGTTGGTTTTGGAATTTGGACTTTGCGCGGTGATGAATTAACTGAAGAAGACAAAGAAAGCACCAAGGTCTCGTCGAAGCACATCATAATGGCCGTAGGCACAGTGTTCTTCCTGGCAGAACTTGGCGATAAAACAATGCTTGCCACTGTCACGCTTGCAACTACTGAAGGGCTCGTAGGTACGTGGGCAGGTTCAACAGTGGGCATGGTGATTGCAGATGGTTTGGCAATTGCGGTTGGTAAAGCACTGGGTGATCGATTGCAAGCAAAGACTGTGCGAATCGCATCGTCAATTGCTTTCTTTGTGTTTGCAGCCATCATGTTCGCTGACGCACTGCGCTAACCATCTAGCCTCAACGTATGCGTTTGTTTGGTGAGGTCCTTGTGACCATGTTGGTGATTCTCGATCCTCCTGGAAACGTGCCTATCTTTTTGGCAGTGACACAGCGTTTGTCAGATAAAGAACGTCATCGTGCGGCATTCCTTGCGGTTGGTACAGCATTCTTCGTTATCTCGCTCTTTGCAGTTGGCGGACGCACGGTTCTTGATTACCTGCACGTCTCAGTTCCTGCGCTACAAGGCGCGGGTGGCTTGCTGCTCCTTCTCGTTGCATTGCAGTTGTTGTACGGCAAGGGCGGAAGTGAAGACACTTTTGAAGTGGCGTCTCCCGAACAGCGCACTTCAATTGCAATGGTTCCATTGGGAACTCCATTACTCGCTGGCCCCGGCGCAATTGTTGCCACCATTGTATTTTTTGGAAAAGCAGATGGAACTGCCGAATGGTTCAGTGTTCTAGCAGCTATTGCATGTGCTTTGTCAGTGTCACTCATCACACTTCGGTTCAGCGGCATCGTCAAGAAGATTTTTCGTCCAGCCGGTGTGGTGTTGCTAGCTCGTGTAGCTGGCATGTTGCTTGCGGCCATTGCTGTGCAGATGATTGCTGACTCAGTGACGGCATTTGTTCACGCTGCGTAAAGCAGTCTGGGCTGAATCCGTTGTTTCACTGAATGTAGAGTGGCGCTGTGTTAGTTGATTCAGCGGTCTATATCAATGGTGTGAGATCACACGAAGTCGAACCTGGTAGCGGGTTCACGTGGGTAGGGCTTCTTGATC
Source organism: Actinomycetota bacterium (assembly GCA_009705865.1). Lineage (GTDB taxonomy): Bacteria > Actinomycetota > Acidimicrobiia > Acidimicrobiales > Ilumatobacteraceae > UBA2093. The sequence continues at coordinate 4,135 of WLSJ01000101.1, forward strand.
CCAAGGTTGATGAAATTCAGGATTATCAGCAGAAGTTCTCGCTGCATTCACTGGCTGTAGAAGATGCGGTCATGGGTCGACAGCGTCCAAAACTTGATGTGTATCCACGTCATTCGTTTCTAATTCTTAAGACTGTGATGTTTGACACGGAAACATCGCGAATAGTTGTGGGCGATATTGGTGTGTTCATCAATGAAAAGGTCATTGTCATTGTTAGACACGGTGATGCAATTCCAATGCGCTCGATTCGAGCTGATCTAGAACAACATCCAGACCGTTTGAAGGAAGGTTCAACCGCAGTTCTACACGAGGTACTTGACCGACTAGTTGACCAGTACATTGATGTGGCTTGGAATCTTCAAGAAGATGTTGAAAGTTTAGAAGACATGGTCTTTGATGACGAGATTCCGGCTCCATCCGCTCGTCTGTACACGGTGAAGCGTGAACTACTTGAATTCAGAAGAGCCGTGTATCCACTAATTGAACCGCTGAACCGACTTGCATCAAGTGAAGTTCCTCATATTGATGCACAGTTTGCACCACAGTTTGCTGACGTGCGCGACCATCTCATGAAAGTGATTGACGATGTGAACACCATGAATGACCTGATGGAAGCTGCGCTACATGCCAACCTTGCGCTTATTCAGGTGCAGCAAAATGTTGACATGAGAAAAATCTCTGCGTGGGTCGGCATTGGTGCTGTGCCAACAATGGTTGCCGGAATCTATGGAATGAACTTTGAACATCTTCCCGAATTGCAATGGAAGTACGGCTACTACATAGTTCTCGGGGCTCTAGCCGCTATATCGGCAGGTTTATTCAGAGTGTTCCGTAAGAACAACTGGCTCTAAGAACCCCAGCGGGATTGACCAAAGCGATAGCCAACGCTGCGAACAGTTTGAATCAGGTTGGCGTGTTCTTCGCCAAGCTTTGCGCGAAGACGACGAACATGAACGTCAACGGTGCGAGCACCGCCGTAGTACTCGTATCCCCACACGCGTGACAGAAGCATTTCACGCGTGAATACTTTGCCAGGGTTCTGGGCGAGGAACTTCAGCAGTTCGTATTCCATGAACGTGAGGTCGAGAGCATGGCCATTGAAAGTTGCTTGGTATGTCTCAAGGTTCAAAATCAGGCCAGAGTGTTCAACAAGTTCCGGACGCAATCCACTTTCGGTGCTGGAAAAGAGATGACGAAGTCGTGCTTCTAATTCACGCGGGTGAAACGGTGTCAGGCAGAAGTCGTCAAACAAGTCATCGCGTAGTTCAAGATCACCAAGTTGTGTGCCAGAGACAAGCACGATGACTGAATCAACTGCATTGTCACGCTTGCGTAGTGCACGAGCAAACGCCCACGCATTTTCTGGGTCTTCATCACACGTGATGATTGCGCCCATCCAGCCAGCTTGTGGTTCGCACTTGCCGGCTTCATCTGCGCCAGACACTGCCTTCCAGCGGGAGCCACCTAAATCCAGGGTGCGCGCTAAATCAGGAGTGGGGTTCGCGGGGAACACAACAATCATGTCGGAAGTAGCCATATGAAGGGTTACAACGATTTCAAGTAGCGGTTGAGTTCGAACGGGGTGACTTGAGTTTTGTACTCGCGCCATTCATGACGCTTGTTACGCAGGAACCA
>WLSJ01000102.1 GCA_009705865.1 Actinomycetota bacterium
CTTTTGGAATGTTGCAGAGTTAAACACAACATTGCCGTGCGTATTGCGTGCACCCTTTGGCGGGCCAGTGGTGCCAGAAGTGTAGGTAAGAAACGCAACTTCATCTGATTGCAACGAGACAGCTGGCGGAACGTTGCCAGCGAATTCTGAAATCAAATTACGCATATCAGATGCATCGGCTGCAATTGATTTTTTGGATCCCTTCAAAATGGTGGGGACCTCACCAACGACATAGTCGATTTCATTTGTGGTAATCACAATGTCAACTGCTGATTTGCCAGAAGCCACCACACCTCGAGCGACATCTTCCCAGAGCGCTTCTTGTGTCACCAAGACACGTGCACCGGAATCAAGAAGCAGCGTTTCCAATTCGCGTTCTTTGTTCATCGGATTCACCGACACCATGACGCCACCTGCTTTCCAGGTAGCCAACATGGAAATAACAAACTGTGGAAGATTTTGCATGTACACGGCGAGACGATCTCCGTGTTTGAATCCTCGAGCTAACAACGCGCATGCAAGCGCATCGCTGTGTTTGTCCATTTCGGACAAAGAAATCGGAGTATCGAAATACCAGATCCCCACATTGTTGGGATTGTTGATGCTTGAGTTCTTGAACATGTCAAGAGCAGAAGCAAATGGAGCCTCAATTGTGTGGGGAATTCCCTTGGCGTACAACGCACGCCAAGGGAATTCTGAATATCCCGACATCTGTAGTACTTCGTTATTACTTGATAACAACTGGGTTTACTGGTGCACCTGTTCCGTTGCACACCTTGAGTGGTGCTGCAACATACAAGAAGGTGTACTGGCCATCGCTTGCACAGTCAGCTGCAAGATCATCAAGCCAAGCAATTTCTGTCAGCGTGACACCAAGGTTACGCATGAGAGCGTTGTGCAATGGAAGAGTGACACCAGACACTGGGTCTGTAGTGACTTCGTTTGCAATGGTGTCTGTAACCAAGTTTGGAATTTCCATTTCATGGAACCACTTCACCAATGCATCGCTGTGAGTGAGGCCGGGCTCGATGAAGTCTTTGTAGAACTCAACTGAACCAATCTTGTAGTACTGAGCAATCCAGCCCGTGCGGATCACAAGGATGTCGTTCTTTTGAATTTCGCATCCTTGCTTCTTTGCACATGCCTGAAGGTCTTCGTGAGTAAATGTCTCACCAGGAGCAAGGCTTTCTTTACCGCGGAAGCGTGCCATGTCGAGAAGAATTCCGCGACCAACAACGCCCTTTTCAGCGATAGGAAGAATTGAAGCAAATGCAAGTCCACCAATGGTGGTCTTTGAATCGCGACCGTTCCAGATTTTGTCGTCGTACCACACGTGTCCGAGAGCGTCGTACTGCGTTGATCCTTGAAGGAAGAACGTCATGTAGTCGTCTGCGTATTGTGCGCCGCCAGCAAATGCTGGACCTTTACCAGCGTGATAATGACCAGCATCCATCACGTTGATACGTGTTGCGCCTTGGCGGCCTGGCCATACTGGGTCGCCCTCAGGGTTTGCCATCTTTACTTGCAACGTAAATGTCTTTCCCGACTTAATGCTGCCAGCTGCCTTTGCAACCACTGCAGGTGTGAGATAGTTCAACGAACCGACTTCGTCGTCATCGCCCCACTTGCCCCAGTTTTTTGGTGAGTCTTTGAGTAGTTCCTTTACGGAAATTTGTTCTGCCATGGTTTCCCCCATTGTGTGAACGGCGCCCCCCCGGACTCCGTAAGTGAAGAGTACACAATCTATTCGGACGCGCTTTCATCGGACTCCGCTGGGAATTGGGCCGCTCCCTTGGTGCTATGTTGAGGACATTCGGGGGAACCAAGGCTGGCAACGTGCTGGTATTGGTTGGCCTGTCTCTCATGATGTCCATAAGGACACGTATATAAAGGAGCCGCAATGAGCGTATTTGAAGAAGTGACATCGGGGCTGAAGTTCCCTGAAGGACCTATAGCAATGGATGACGGATCAGTCATTCTCGTGGAGATGTTCGGTCCCCGCCTGACGCGGGTTCTTCCTGACGGAACCAAGCAAACAATTGCAGAAATTCCTGGTGGCCCGAACGGTGCAGCAATGGGGCCAAACGGTCTTGTCTACGTCTGCAACAACGGAGCCCGTTTCTTCGAAGCCGAACTAGACGGATTCGCTTTCCCTGCCGGCTCGGGCCCTGACCGCTTCTTCGGTGGACGCATTCAGACCGTTGACATCAAAACCGGAAAAGTGACAGATCTGTACACCAGCTGCAACGGCGTGCCTTTGACAGCCCCGAACGACCTTGTGTTCGACGAGCACGGTGGCTTTTACTTCACAGACCACGGGTACCAGCATGACCGCACAGGCACTTTGACCGGAATCTTGTATGCCAAGAACGACGGATCAATGATCAAGGAAATTGTTTTCCCAGCTCACGATGCAAACGGAATTGGTTTGTCACCAGACGGCAAGAAGCTCTACTGGGCAGAGACATGGAATGGTCGCGTTATGCAACGTGACATCGTTTCACCAGGAGTTGTTGCTGAAGTCAGCCCAATTGACACAAGCGTCTGCCTCTACGGATTCCCAGGATTCCAATTGCTCGACTCTCTTGCAGTCGACAGCGCCGGCAACGTGTGTGTCGCAACACTCGTCAACGGCGGAATTACAGTCATCTCACCACAAGGTGAACTTCTTGACTTCTACGGCACAGGTGACATTTTGACCACCAACATTTGCTTCGGTGGAAAAGATCTGCAAACCGCATACATCACATTGTCTGGCACAGGCAAGCTTGTAAAGATGCAGTGGAAGCGCCCGGGCCTCGCCCTTGAATTCCTGAACAAGTAATTCTGCCTAATTGCGAGCAGGAATCACTTTCCTGTCTTGCAACACTGACAACCAATGACAGAAGGATTCTTCGGTGTTATATGCACCGGAGAATCCGTGTTGGCGCAGCTTTGCGGTACTTAAGAACGTGTAAGGCGCTAACAAATCAGAGCCATACATAAAGCACATATCGGCGTAGTGATGCGACTCTCCGCACACTTCTTCAATACTGAGTGGACGAAGGCCGTGTTCTTTCACGATTTCTTGCCACACGCCAGCGTTAGCAGGCAGGAACTCTGCAAGCGACAATGACGAGTCCTCGCCCACTTCTGCACCGAGCGTTTTAGCCATTGCTGGCCACATTGTGCGCCAATCGAATACTTCGCCGTTGGTGATGTTGTACGTCTGTCCATGAGACTTTGGCTCAGAGGCAGCCCAACATAGAGCGCTTGCCACCAAGCGAGTATCGACCGCTTCCCAGACCCAACGAGTGCCGCCGGGAAAAGCAAACGGCATCCCGAGTTTCTTACAGATCGCGGCATACGCCCCAATAACTGGTGGCAAATTCATGACTACTCCGTAGTTCGGGCCAACAATCAATTGAGGGCGCCAGATAGTAAATGCGTACCCATATTTGACCGAATTTGCACGAATGTAGTCCTCTTGCAACCAATAGAAATTGGCATGGTTGTCGCGTGGCGCATCTTCACGTGCAGGAATCGGAATTTCATGCAAGTGCGCACCATATGCCTTCGTACCTTGCAGAACATTGACGTGGCGCAGACCCTTTGCTACTTCGCTCAACGGATTCATAATGTTTTCCATCATTGAAATGTTTGTCGACATCTGAGCAGGATCACTCCAACCAGGCATGAGGCCTGGCATTTCATACACCGCCGCGTAGACAACATGTGTCACATCACCCATGTTCTTCATGGCATCGCGACAGGCATCTGCATTCTGCAGATCTAGTGGCAAATGCTGATATTCCCGAGCGGAATCAACTTCGGGTTTGCGCCGCGACACCGCCACAACGTCCCAACCTTCATTAAGGAATTCGTTCACCGCTGCAGCGCCCACAAGGCCACTTGCACCAATCACCATTACTTTGTTTTTGCTACCCATACTCAATCAGTCCCCCTGTTATTGATGAGCGAATGTACCTCATATTTCATGACCTCCTGACCAAATGACAGATCAGGTCTACAGTGATGTCTCACACGAAAAGAGAAGTTATGAGTCGGACAATATTGATAACAGGTGCAGGTTCAGGATTTGGCAAGGGCGCAGCTATCGCACTTGCACAGGCCGGACATCATGTCATTGCCACAACCGAAACAGCGGAACAAGCAGCTGCATTATCTGCAGAGGCTCCCCAACTTCAAGTAGAAAAACTTGACATCACTGATGCGAACGACATTGTTACGGCTCGTGCATGGGATGTCGACGTTCTCATCAATAATGCTGGCTTCGGACAAACCGGGCCGATGTCTGATGTTCCGATGGATCGTCTGCGTCAAGTTTTTGAAGTCAATGTTTTTGGCACAGTTGCAATTACTCAAGCTGTATTGCCGCGCATGGCTGCTAAGGGTTCAGGTCGCATCATCATCATGTCGTCCATCGCTGGTGTTCTCGCTGCACCGGGGTTTGGTCCGTATGCAATGACAAAGCACGCACTAGAAGCAATGGGAAAGGCAATGCGCGCAGAACTAGCGCCGCAAGGCATCGATGTGTGCCTCATTAATCCAGCCCCCTACAACACGGGGTTCAATGATCGAATGGCTCAATCAATGTGGGAATGGTTTGACGACTCTTCAATTAACGCACCAGCAGCAGAGATTCACAAGATGGTGGGCCAAATGGTCACCACCAATCAGATGGACCCAATCGAAGTTGTGAACCGTCTTGTTGAATTAGTCGAAGCCGAAACGACTACCGAAAACAATTTCGTACCCGAGAACATTCGGGAACTTCTCAATTTGTAGACCGTCACACTGTGCGTACAGTGGCGACCAGAGCGTCACACCTGTACATTTATATTCATTAGTGAAATAAAGATTCTCCTCTTCTACAAGTTCACGCCGTTAGTCGACCCTGACGCGATTCGCTTGTGGCAACGCACCCTGTGCGAGAGTCTTGGTCTTAAGGGTCGCATCATCATTTCAAAGCACGGCATCAATGGCACCGTAGGTGGAGAATTGGAAGCCATTAAGAGCTACCGACGCATTACACGTGAGTATCCGGGCTTTCACAACATTGACTGGAAATGGTCGGATGGAATCGGAGAAGATTTCCCTCGCCTTGCTATTCGAGTGCGTGACGAGATTGTCACTTTTGGTGTGCCAGATGAACTAATCGTTGATGAAAATGGTGTTGTCGGTGGTGGTGTGCATCTCAAACCGCATCAGGTTCATGCGCTTGTGGCAGAAAAAGGAGACGATGTTGTGTTCTTTGATGGCCGCAATGCATTTGAAGCACGAATCGGAAAATTCCGCAATGCAATTGTGCCCGACACTCGTACGACTCCAGACTTCATTACTGAACTAGAGAGCGGCAAATACGATCATCTGAAAGACAAGCCGATTGTTACGTACTGCACCGGAGGAATTCGCTGTGAAGTGCTTTCTGTCCTTATGAAAAACCGTGGGTTTAACGAGGTGTACCAAATGGATGGCGGCGTCGTTCGTTACGGTGAAACCTTCAAGGACGATGGGCTATGGGACGGTTCTTTGTACGTCTTTGACCGTCGAATAAAAGTGGACTTTAGTAAAGACGCAAAAATTCTCGGCTCATGTCAACATTGTGAAGGACCTAGTAACCAGTTCTACAACTGTGATGTCACCACATGTCGCGTACGCATCATTCTGTGCGACACCTGCGTTGAAGAGCTTCCTGGCATTTTGTGCCCCGAATGCCTGCCAGCGCATTCAACAGACTTCTAGAGGCGACGCAGGGAATC
>WLSJ01000103.1 GCA_009705865.1 Actinomycetota bacterium
CAGATGCACTGGCTGCACCAGGCGTCGAAGCCATCTACACGGCAGACGATGTGCCAGGCGATATTCGTGTCGGCATCATTTACAAAGATTGGCCTGTTTTTATAGGTGTAGGCGAACGGACATCATATGCAGGAGACGTTCTTGCAATTGTCGTAGCTCGCACCCGACGTGAGGCTCGCGCTGCAGCTGCGCTGATCAAAGTTACATACAACCCGTTGCGACCAATCGTTGATCCGATGCAAGCAATCACAGATTCTGACATCGCAGTGTGGGGCACGGACAACAATGTTCTTTCTCGCAGTGAGTATCAGCGTGGTCACACCCAAGCAGCGCTGAAGACAAGCGCATTCACAGTTACTGAGACTTTCAATACTCAACGCATCGAACATGCCTTCTTGGAACCAGAAGCAACTCTTGCTGTACCAAATTCGAAAGAAGGCACAATGCATGTGTATTCAGGCGGACAAGGAGTCTGGGACGATCGCGATCAGATCTGTGACATCTTGAATATTGCAAAAGACAAAGTCACTGTTGAATTGGTATCGAACGGTGGCGCTTTCGGCGGCAAAGAAGACATGTCGAACCAAGGACAAACTGCCTTAGCGGCATGGTTGCTTCAAAAGCCCGTTAGCTGCACGTTGTCTCGGGAGGAAAGCTTTCTTATGCATGCAAAGCGCCACCCTATTCAGATGCAGTACTCCGTTGGTTGCGACGAACAGGGCAAAATCACTGCGGTACATGCACGTATGGTCGGTGACTCTGGTGCATACGCATCTGTCGGTATGAAAGTTCTTGAACGCGCCGCCGGACATGCAACGGGGCCCTATTTCGTGCCAAATGTTGACGTGGCGTCTGTTGCCGTACGAACCAACAACCCCATTTGTGGTGCGTTCCGCGGATTCGGAGCAAATCAAGCGCAGTTCGCTATGGAAGGTTGTCTTGATCGACTTGCAGAAAAACTAGGAATATCTGGTTGGGAAATCCGAAAGCGAAATGTCATTCATCCCGGACAAGTATGGGGACCTGGACAAATCATGGATGACGGTTGTCGCGGTGCAGACATGTGCCTTGACACCATCAAACCTGCATACGATGCCGCCATTGCGCAAGGTCGAGCAGTTGGTCTTGGCCTTGGCTTAAAGAACTCTGGTCTAGGAAACGGTTTCCGTGAAGTCGCGCGCGCTGTGGTGCACTTTCGTGCCGACGGCATTGTCGAAGTTCGTCACGGCTGGACCGAAATGGGTCAAGGCGTCCACACCGTTGCATTGCAGGTTGCAGTAGAAGAGCTGGGTATCGATGCCGCCTCCATTCGCGTCTTTGTTGACACCTCTCGTCAACTGGGATTCGGACAAACAACCGGTAGTCGCGGAACGCTCATGGCAGCAGCAAGCGTGCAAAAAGCGTGTGCAGCAGCCAACGAAGACAACCGTCAGATTGGTGTCGATTACACCGGTGAATACGTCATTGACTGGACTCATCATCTTGGTGAACCAGGAATTGAAAATCCAATCATTCACTCTGCGTTCGGCTATGCAGCTCAGATGGTCATCATGGACCCTGACACACAAAAAATTGACAAAGTTGTAGCCGTGCACGATGTTGGTCGCGCCGTCAACCCCACATTGTGTGAAGGACAAATCGAAGGTTCAGTGCACATGGGTCTTGGCTATGCGCTCACAGAGGATTTCCCTAGTAACGAACTCGGATTTCCGACCAACATGACACTGCGATCCCTCAACATCATTCGACCAAAAGATATGCCTCCTGTTGACGTTGTCATGGTCGAGTGTCCACAACCGCGAAGCCCCTACGGAATCAAAGGTGTCGGTGAGATCGGGTTAGTTCCCACGGCCCCTGCAGTCGCTGCAGCTCTTCACGCAGCTGACGGCATCTGGCGCACTCGTCTACCAATGAAACCTAAAAACTCAGACACAAACGAGGATCCAACATGACAAGCCCCGCTGCTCTGTACCTTCAAGACGCTCACCCCATTAGCGAAGGTATGGAATACACGAAGTACGCCGAAGAAAAAGGGTTTGAAGCCGTTTGGCAAGCAGACAGTCGACTAGTACGCGATGCAATCGTTCCGATGTCTGCGTTTGCAGCGGTCACTGACACCATCAAAATTGGTTCAGGCGTTGTTGACTGCTGGACACGCAACCCTGCTCGACTCGCAGCGACGTTCTCTACTCTTGATGACCTAGCGCCCGGCCGAGTCATTCTTGGTATTGGTGCATGGTGGGACCCGCTTGCCGAAAAGGTAGGCATCTCTCGCGCAAAGCCTCTTCGTGCCATGCGTGAAATCATTACCGCAGTTCGCGCATTGCTTGCCAACGAAACGGTCACAATGAACGGAGAATTCGTTCACCTTGATGGCGTCGAACTTGATTACGTGTACCAAGAGCGCCGACCAAAAGATGTTCCCATTTATCTCGGTGCTACTGGCATGCAGATGATGGAGCTCGCTGGCGAAATTGCAGACGGCGTTGTTCTGAACTATTTGGTCTCCCCTGACTACAACAAAAAGGCCCTTGAACACCTCGCTATCGGTGCTGACAAGGCTGGCCGTTCGTGGGAAGCGATTGACAGACCACAGCTAGTCGTATGCAGTGTTCATGAAGACCGCAAGACTGCGCTTGACATGGCCCGCATGATGGTGACGCAATATCTTGGCCAGCAACCACACATCATGAAAGCGTCTGGAGTGCCTCAATCATTGCTCGACAAAGTTGGCGAAGTTCTGACATGGCCAGCTACACATGAACAAGTGGAAGCAGCGTCCAAACTTGTGCCAGATGAAATCGTTCAGATGCTTACAGCATCAGGAACACCAGACGAAGCACGAACCAAAGTGCGCGAATACATCGCCGACGGTGCGACATGTCCGATTCTGTATCCCCTTGGCGATGTCACAGCCATGATTGACGCCTTTGCGGGCTGGACTGCCTAACTCTCCTTCACCATCACATACGATTGAGCGAGTGAACGCTCCATCACCACTTTCTCATCGATTACAGGGATTTGGTGCATCAATATTTGCCGAGATGACAGCGCTTGCCGTCTCCACCGGGTCCATCAACCTTGGTCAAGGATTCCCTGACTACGACGGACCTGCTGAAGTACTGCAGATAGCGCAAGCACAGATCGCCTCTGGCAACAATCAATACCCACCTGGTATCGGAATGCCAGACCTGCGACTTGCTGTCAGTGAACATCAACAGCGATTTTGGGGATTGACCTACGACCCAGATTCAGAGATTCTGATCACGATGGGCGCAACCGAAGCACTAGCTGGCGCTTTACTTGGGATTCTGAATGAAGGTGACGAAGTCATCGTCTTTGAACCATTGTTTGATACCTACGCAGGGTGCATCGCTTTGGCAGGGGCACACATGGTGCCCATTACATTGCGTCCGCAAGCTTCTGGTCGTTACGAATTTGATGTAGACGAACTTCGAACATCAATCACGTCTAAAACACGCATGATTCTGTTGAACTCTCCACATAATCCGACTGGTTCTGTTTTCACGTTGGAAGAGCTACAAGTCATTGCTGAAGTTGCCATTAACAACGACCTCATCGTTATCTCTGATGAGGTGTACGAACACCTCATTTTTGACAACAAGAGACATATTCCCATCGCAACGCTCCCCGACATGTTTGAACGCACAATCACAATTTCCTCAGGAGGAAAATCGTTTAACACCACAGGGTGGAAAATTGGTTGGGCATGTGCACCTGCTCCGCTTCTCGCTGCAACACGCATGGCCAAGCAATTGTTTACCTTTGCTGGTGGTTCACCGTTTCAGCCTGCTATTGCAGCCGGGCTACGTCTCCCTGACGAATACTTCATTGCTCTTGCGCGTGACCTTGAAGAAAAACGAAACATCCTCATGAACGCACTTACCGAGTGCGGATTACGACCCATTACCCCTGAGGGAACTTATTTCATCACGGCTGATGTACGCGGAAGACGCAGTGACGGCGACGGCATGCAGTTTTGTCGTGAACTTCCACAGCAAGCCGGCATAGTTGCAATTCCTGCTGCGGTACTTTACGACCCTCGTCATGAAAACGAGGGGCGACACCTCGTTCGCTTTGCATTTTGCAAACAGTTGTCAACCATCTCGCTTGCATCAGAGAAATTGCGAGCATGGGCATGAAAGTTGCAGCTATTCAATATGACGTTGTGTGGGCAGACAGAGAAGCAAACTTTGCTGCGCTCACACCGCTAATCGCTGACGCCGCTGCGAATGGTGCGCGGCTCATTCTCTTGACTGAAATGTTCTCGACCGGATTCGTGGTTGATAGCGCAGAAATTGCCGAGCCAGAAGGTGGACCGTCTTCTCAGTTCTTATCCCAGATGGCACGAGAGCACAACGTATGGATTGGTGGCAGTTGCCCTGAAGTCTCATCTGGCGACTCGCGGCCTTTTAACTCATTTGTTCTCGCTAGCCCCGATGGCGCGCAGCATCGCTATCGCAAGATTCACCCCTTCACATATGGCGGCGAGCACAAGAATTTCCGACCAGGGTCCGAATTCGTCACAGTTGATGTCGATGGACTTCGCGTGTCTCTATTTGTGTGTTACGACTTACGTTTTGCCGATGAATTTTGGCAATTAGCAACAAACACTGATGTATATCTCGTGCCAGGCAATTGGCCAGCCACACGTCGAGAACATTGGATGGCACTGTTGCGAGCACGTGCCATTGAAAACCAAGCGTTTGTTATCGGGTGCAACCGCGTCGGCACTGGTGGTGGGCTTGTGTATTCAGGTGACAGTCTGATTTGTAATCCACTTGGTGAGATCATTGCCTCAGCGGGTAACCAACCAACCATTTTGTTTGCCGAGATCACCGCAGATGAAGTTCGAACCGTGCGTGACACGTTCCCATTTCTTCAAGACCGTCGATAACTCTTAGCTTGGGTTTGGACGAGGTTTTGTTGGATCTGGTTCTTTAGGAAGCCCCAACACTCTTTCACCCACAATGTTTCGCTGCACTTGCGCTGTTCCGCCCCAAATAGTGGATGAACGATGTTGGAACATTGATCCGATCCATCGATCAACTTCATACTTGCCGTCTTTGTCGTTGTCGATCAGCATCGAATCAGCACCGCGTGCATTAACCATGAACGTGCTGAATTTTTGAGCATATTCAGACCAGAACATCTTGTTGATGGACGCTGCTGGACCAGGTTCTTTACGTGCCAATACTTCTGACAACAGTTTCAAACCTTGGAAGCGCATGATTTCAACATGAGAAAATGCCCACGCAAGATTCTGACGCACAACCGGATCTGATGTCAGGCCTTTTTCTTTGAGAAGTTTGACTCCGTCCCAAAACTGACGTGTGAACTCGACATGTTGTGTGGTTGCATTGCCTCCACGTTCGTTACCAAGCGTTGTCATGGTGACGCGCCACCCGTTATTCATGCCACCAATGATGTTTGATAACGGCGCACGCGATTCCGTAAGAAAAGTTTCGGTGAAATGTGAAGCGCCGTGAGGCTGCTGAATCGGACGCAACTCAATTCCGTTTGACTTCTTATCCGAAGTGAACATGGGCAACAGAACATAAGAAATGCCCTGATGTTTCGGAGTATCAGGATCTGTGCGGCACAAACAAAACATCATGTTCGCTTCAGTAGCGCCAGAGGTCCACACCTTTTGCCCTGAAATCACCACTTCATCGCCATCGATAATGCC
>WLSJ01000104.1 GCA_009705865.1 Actinomycetota bacterium
AACCGCTCGCCGTCTGTTAGTTGTGCTCATATTCGGAGAATAGTGTAGATTGCGCCACTATGTATTTTTCAGTAATCGGTGATGCAATGTGAATTAAGAGTTCAAACAACTACCTGAATGCACCATTAGAAAACTGACACGATTGTTTGACAGAATGACGACACACCTGAAAGAGGTCACCATGACTACAGATTCCACCGTTCGGTTTATCGCTCACTTCACTGTCACAGACCCTGATGCTTACCGAATCTATGAAAAAGGGTTCTTCCCTATTCTGCGCGCGCATGGTGGACGGTTTCTTACATTTGACGACGCGCCGACAGTCCTTGAAGGAAGTTATGAACAGGGACGCACCGTTGTTCTTGAGTTCGATTCTGAAGAAGCACTGAACACCTGGTGGAATTCTGCTGAGTACCGTGAACTTGCTGTGCATCGTCATGCAGGCACCACAACTCATTCAGTGACCGTGGTACACAGCCCTCCGGGGCGCTAACAAAATTTGATTCGGAAATCCTCTGCGGACATTTCGTAAATGTCTTCTGGTCCATCTTCAGGATCAATCTGAGTTCCAACATTGCTGAAACCAAACTTCGTAATTACAGCAACAGACGCTTCATTGTTCGGATCAACGGTGTATCGCAGGACGTACACATCTTTTTGTTGAACAACCCACGACCACATTCCGGTCAATGCTTCAGTCGCAAAGCCCCTACGTTGAAAACCAGGATGCACGCCGAGCCCTATCTCCACCATGCCGCGATGGTCTGGAGGGCCATGAAATGAAAGGCTGCCCACAATCTCCCGTGAAGACTTTTCCACCATCCAGCGCACAAACCACTTATTAACAGCCGCATCTGCTTTCACCTGCGGCACACGCCACCGCAATGGACCACTGTCATCCATGAGCACACGATGAGGGTTCTCAAACGGTATTCCCTCATAGATGGAAAGGTTCATCGGGTCTTCAAACAACGTGATCAAATCGGCACTTCCAATGTGGTGAAGCTCGAGTCGAGGCGTCACAATCACCGGTTCTGCATCATTGTGCTGAGACATAACTAAATAGTACGGCGGTAATGGCTCATAATAGACAGATGGCCCCCGATGAAGATCTACGCGCAGCTCGTGGCGTGCGGATAAAAGCTGATGCAATGCAATGGACCTTTGCGCGTTCTTCAGGCGCCGGCGGACAGAACGTCAATAAGAATTCAACCAAAGCCCATTTGACTATCTCACTCGCAGACATTTCGTGTTCTGACACCATTCGTGCACGATTCAAAGAAGCATTCGACGAAGAAATTTCCATCACGTGCCAAACAAGTCGCAGTCAGTGGCGCAACAGAGTGTTGTGTATTGAACAACTCACTGAAAAACTCAATGAAGCTTCTGCTCCTCCCCCTGCGCCACGCAAAAAGACTCGACCAACTCGTGGGTCTGTTGAACGACGGCTTGAAAGCAAGAAACGGGACTCGGCTAAGAAACAGGACCGCCGTTTACGGGAATAATTAGTGCGCTCTGTTGCACAGGTCGACGCGTTCAGAATCACTGGCATCAGCAACTCCCGCACCATTGCCCTCTAACGCAGCAAATGGGCCACATACATGAGGCGTAATCCACACGTGCACCATTGGAGCGCCACCAGTTTGTAGGGTCCCGATCACACACACTCCCGCAGCATTTGTGACACCAACAACTTTGCCGTTCATCCAACACAAGTTGGTGTGAACGTGCCACTGCATCAACCCACCGGCATAATTCACCAATGTCGTATCAGTTAGTGGTGTTCCAGGATTAGCAATAAACATTGCCGACACAAGGGTTTTGACGCCACCCTTCACTGAATACACCAACGACTCCGGTGCGGTTGTATCAAGCACTCGACCATCCACCAACAACGGAATTTTTATGAAATGCTCGAAACCAGTCCCCGCGTCACCAATTGACGCATATCCATCGGCGATAGCAGTAGCAGTGTCTGCGTACTTTGGAAGATCACGCTTAGCATTTTGAATCAATGCCGTAGCCCGAGCAGATTGCTCAGCTGTCACACCGTCAATTCCTGCAAAATCAATTGTTGATCCATCCCATGCTCGCGGCCATCCTGACGCCGCAGCCAGGGCTTGTGATGTAGTTAACGAGTGACCATGTATCGTCGTTGTTGTCGTATCGAGCACCGTTGTCACTGGCGCCGACCTGGGCCGCGTCGTCACAACAGGAGAAGCTTTCGCCTTCTTCTTTTTAGCAACTGCCACAGGTGCTGTTGTCGTCGTTGTCGCTGAGGTGGTACTTGTTTCCAGACCTATTGGTGTTTCAATAGAGGGACTCACTATGACCCCGTCGGCATTGATGGTTAGCCCGGCATCAGTCAGTGCAACGTCGTGACCATGACTGTGAGCGTGGCCTGTGACAGACCATAAAGCCAACAACGTCACTGCACTACACAGATAGACCCCGTTGAGATGCAACGAAGGACTAGTTGGCGTTCCGCGCTTACGCCACGCCCACAATGAAACACAAACTGATCCCACCGCAAGTAGCGCACACAACGTGTCAGCTGGTTGAGGTTTCTCTGCAATTTCTAAGCCACTGACGAATGCAATTCCTGTGGTGCGTGTCAAGATCCAACCGATAACAGCAATACCATTAATTGCAAACCCGGAAGTCACTATTGACCATTGGTTGCGCTGAAGAGCGACAATCCCCCAGCCCACTTGAAGAACAGTAAGTATCAGGAACACGCGAGAGAGCGATGGGTGATCTGCGTGTAGCCCTACTGCTGTGCCATGGACTACACCTGCACCAATAGAGGCAAGCGCCGCCCATTGCATGCGAACATCTTTGAGTGACTCCCCCGTCATAAGGGAAACCTTATCGGAGGAGCGAGCCGCCATCGCAGGTAATCACTTCGCCAACAGTGAAGGCACCGGCTCGTGAGCACAGATACAAAGCCAACCCTGCAATGTCTTCAGGAGTCCCCACACGACCCACAGGGTTCATGCGGCCCACTGATTCCCAGTCGGTGTTGTCAACATCGCCACCGCCGCCAACACCAGTTGACAGCATCCATGTTGGAAATGGTCCAGGAGCAAT
Source organism: Actinomycetota bacterium (assembly GCA_009705865.1). Taxonomy (GTDB): domain Bacteria; phylum Actinomycetota; class Acidimicrobiia; order Acidimicrobiales; family Ilumatobacteraceae; genus UBA2093. Next base: position 3,091 of record WLSJ01000104.1, read on the forward strand.
TGCGTTCACAATGATGTGACGCGATGCAAGGCGACCAGCCAACACTTTGGTGAGTGAATGCACAGCAGCCTTTGAAGGTCCGTACGAATAGGTTTCAAATGAGGGAGTGCCAATACCGTCAATCGAACCAATGTTGACGATACGTGATGTGTCATCTTTCGTGGCACGAGCCTGCATGAGCGGAAGCAATTTCTGAGTAAGGAAAAAGACACCCTTCACATTGGTGTCCATCACTTTGTCCCAGCCAATTTCAGGAAACTCTTCGATCGGTGCGCCCCATGACACGCCTGCATTGTTAATAAGAATGTCGAGGTGCTTTTCGCGCTTCGAGATCTCTGCGACCAACCCTTCAATGCCATCAATCTCGGCCACGTTCGCAGGAATAGAAATGCATTCGCCACCATAATTTTCCATGAGACGTTTAGCGGCCTCATCACAGGCTTGTGCCTTGCGCGCAGAGATATAGACCTTGGCGCCGTTGGCCAAAAGTCCAGCAGCAATCATTTCTCCAATTCCACGCGACCCTCCGGTCACTAGGGCAACTTTCCCTTTCACTGAAAACAGTGATTGCACGCTCATGTCTGACATGTGATTCCTCCATCGATTTGGGTAAGGACTAAGACTAGGACATCCACCTTCATTCGGCCCGAACACAGTGTGTATCGTTCCTAAGAAGTACTCCTGGGGGAACACACGTGGCACATGACCTAATTATTCGTAACGGACTCATCGTTGACGGCACAGGCCGCGAGGGGTACACAGCTGATATCGCAATCGACGGCGACACCGTCACATTCATTGGCGACCTCACCGGAGAAATCGCAACTCGCGAGATTGATGCAAAAGGCTTAGCGGTCACTCCTGGCTTCATTGACTTGCACACCCACCTCGACGCTCAAGTCGGCTGGGACCCCCTTATGACTTCAAGTTCATGGCACGGAGTCACCACAGTGCTGATGGGCAACTGCGGAGTTACTTTTGCGCCGGTCTCTTCAGATGACAAAGAATTTTTGGCAGAGATGATGGAAAGCGTTGAAGACATACCGCGCGAAGCCATCTTGAACGGACTCGCATGGGATTGGGAAACGTACCCAGAGTATTTAGATTCTGTCGAGCGATTGAATCCTGCGCTCAACATTGTGGGCATGGTTGGTCATTGTGCAGTGCGCTACAACGTCATGGGCGAACGTTCACTAACTGACGAACCAGCAACCCCGCAAGAACTCCAACGCATGAGCGACATAGTTGCTGAATCTGTTGCGGGAGGCGCTGTCGGTTTTTCTACGTCACGCATTTTGCTTCACGTTGTACCTGATGGTCGTTTTGTTCCCGGAACTCTCGCACCAAAAGAGGAATACCTCGCGATTGCAGATGGCATGAACGCCGGAGGCGGCGGAATCTTCCAAGCTGTCAATGATTTCTCTACCAAAGCTGCACATGAATTTGATTTGCTCAGTTCAATGGCCGAAGCCTGTGGCGATGTGTTGTTCTCTGGTGGTGTCGGCAACGGCAAGACCCGCTCAGCTGAAGGGTTCGGAACTTTTCTCGAAAACACTCGCGCCAATGCAGGGCGCATTACATCAGCAGGAATGACACGACCAGGTGGAACATTGTGTGGACTCGCCGAAGTGTCGCCAGTCAAGGGTAAGAAGTGGCGTGCCATCATGGAATTACCAACATTGGAAGATCGCGTCGCAGCATTACGGAATGCAGCAACACGTGCAGAACTTGTTGCAGAGGGTAAAGAAAAAGGCATGTGGTATGACCCGAACCACATTTACCCGCTTGGCCAAGGCGATAGCCCTGAGTACAACGAAGAAAACGGCGTATCAATCGCAACCCTTGCCGAACAAGCCGGAGTTCACCCTGTAGAGCTAGTGATAGATCGCCTGATCTCTTCTGAAGGTCGCGAGCTCTTCAACACATGGTTCTTCAATCGCAACACTTCAGACCTTGCAGACTTCTTGGCTCTTGACCATGTCTACCCAGGCCTCGCAGATACTGGTGCCCACATTGGGCAAATCTGTGATGCAGATGCAACGACGCACTACCTCCAGTACTGGTATCGCAAGCGTGGGACCGTCACATTGCCCCAAGCAATTCGCAAACTCACCAAGTTGCCAGCAGAAGTATTGGGCTTGAAGAAGCGCGGAACACTTGAAGTCGGACAATATGCAGACATCAACGTGTTTGACCCAAAGACTGTGCAATCACAACAGCCCGAGTATCACCAAGACTTCCCTAACAACACAGGACGCCTACTCATCAAGTCTCGCGGGTACGCAGCCACCATTGTGAACGGACAAATTGTTACCGAACAAGGCACTCACACTGGCGCTCGTCCTGGCCGAGTCATCCGCGAGTTTGCTCGCGCCTAATTACTTCGGCGGGCCGCCTTTTGTAAAGGCAGTTCCTGGAGGATCAATAGCCCATGCAGGCGATTCTCCCCATGCATCTTCGTAGACAAGCCCCGCCATTGGCACACGGCGAACCGGCCCATGATTGCCAGCAGGTTTCCCTAGCGAGATTGATGCAGCGATCAAC
>WLSJ01000105.1 GCA_009705865.1 Actinomycetota bacterium
GTGATCTCTTCTGGGCCATAGCGGTAATTCGTATTGACCGGTACAAAACCTGCAAGATACGACGCAAAAGTTGTTTCCAAATACTCGGGACAGTTGTAGAGGTAATGAGCAACTTTCGATTGACTACTTAAGCCGGCAGCCTTCATGTCAACAGCCAGCGCGTTTGAGCGCTGATGAAAATCACCCCACGAGTACACAACGTCACCAAATATTTGTGCCGGACGAGTTGGGTCTGCTTGCGCAATCCCCTTCCACATCACTCCGTAATTCCAAGTAACCATCTCTTTGCCCCCAAATAAGTTCATATCGCCTCAGTGAACCGTAGCAACTACCCAGGACTCCCTGCGAGTGGGTTCGCCCGCCTACGCTTTGGCCGTGCGGACACTGACCAAGAAAGACATCGAGACTTTGATGTCAACATATGATGCTGATCCTGTCGGCAGTCTTTGTGTAGCAATAGGCGCCATGCTTGGTGAGTCAATAACCCAGTGGAGCGACTTGATGACTCACTTGCCGCCTTCACTTGCACAATCACCAGAGCTGTCTCGCCAAGACATTGCTGCTATGGACTCGCTTGTAAAGCTTTTGGTGGAACGCAGAACGCTATAAGAGCGCCAGAGCGCCGTTTTCTATTCCTTGCAGAATGTGGCGTGTTGCCATCACTTCAAACATCTTGTCGCCACGGTCTGTTCTGCCCACAATTTGCGATGCAATAACAGCCATGATCAGCCCCGAGATTGCTTCTCTGCGGTAATGCGCTTTCACCCAATCATGATCAACGGCGTGTCCGTACGACTCGATGCCTGCAATGTATAGGTCAACCAGTTCCCATTCGTGCGTACGTCGATCAGGAGGCAACAGACCTGCACCAATGAAATACGCAAGGTCTCCTATGCCATTTCCATGTCCCGGTGTCTGCCAATCAACAACAGAACAAGGAACTCCATTTGGAGTCGTAGCAAACAGCAAATTATCTAATCGATAGTCACCGTGAGTAACAGTGAACGGCTCATCCTTTGCCGCCACATACGCCGGAATCAAATTTTCAAGTTGATTCACAAAGTCAAGACCTGCTTGACCTGTTTCATTCACGATCGCGTCGGTATACAGAGCAAGGAATCCAGGTTTGAACAGTGAGTACAAGCCATGCAGTCGAGCACCGTCTTCTGCGTCTCGTCTTTGCATCCAGTCGATTTCAAACAGGGTTTCGTCATTCCATCGTGGCCCATGCAGTCGACTCAATTCGATAACTGCGAGCCGGGCTTCTTCCACATTGCACCCTCGGATTTGGTCGCCTTGTTCTGATGGAGACATATCTTCCAACACAATGGCGATATCGCCATCTGCTTCATTCCAATCAGCGAAGTAACAACGTGGTTTACGTACATCAAGCGACGAAGCCACTTCGTTGTAAAACTTGACTTCGCGTTCATAGTTGCGCAAACCAATGCCAGTTGCCCTACTTGTCGGATCAGGCGATGCCATTTTCACAACGACGGAAGAAGGCACTGAGGGATCTTCAGATGTCAGTTCGTAGCGAAGATTCATTCCGACTTGGCCCTCGCCAATTCGTTTCGGAGAACTAGCAGTAACTGCAACCCCAAAAACCTCTCGCCAAAACTCAGAATCGATACTGTCTACGGTGTATTCCCTGTGTCCCACGCCACTTACCGTAGTCGTAATTGCAAGCGCCGATAGTGTTGCAAGCGCATGGTGCGCAAACTGCTTTCTCCTCGTTGGATTCTGACTCATGTCGGAGTTGCAGCGCTTGTCTTCCTGATGCTCAGTTTGGGATTTTGGCAACTGCGCCGCCTTGACGAAAAGAAGGCGTTTAATGAAGTTCTACGAACACATACTGCGACTCCGATACAAACTCTTGAGCAGGCTGTCCCCGCCACATGGAATCAATCAACCAGCGAATGGTTGCGCGTGCGCATTACAGGAACTTACGACGCCACAAAGGCAGTCACCATTATCAACCGCTCTCAAGATGGGTCAGCTGGGTTTGACTCTGTGGTTCCCTTCACGTCGACGAACAACAGAACAATCCTTATAAACCGTGGATTCGTGCCTCTAGCAATGGCGGTACCCGCAGTACCCGCGGGACAACTAGAAATCGCCGGATATCTTCGCGCATCTCAATCACGTAGTGCGCTCGGACCCATTGACTCAACAGCCGTAGGCAACACAGAGTTTCAGCGTTTTGATGTTCCGCTCATCTCTGCATATGTCGGCGGCACTGTCGAACCAATGTTTGTGCAACTGATTAAGGAATCCCCTGCTCCATCATCACAATGGCCAGCCAAAGTTGCACTGCCACCACTAGATAATGGCCCACATTTGTCGTACGCGTTGCAGTGGTTTTTCTTTAGCTTGGTAGCACTAACGGCATGGGTAATTGTGGTACGACGTAAAGTCGTAGAAATTAGTGCTTCAACTCAAGAGCAAACATCCGCCTAAATTGCTCTACAACATCAGGACTCTTATGAGTCGTGTTCAATGTTCGGTAGACGGTGTCGACATTGACAGCAAGTCGGCCAAATTCACCCCACTTTTCAAATCCATTGAGAGCTATGTCTCGCGCTGCATCCCACGCGTCCATGCCGCCATTAAAACGCTCGGTGGCTTCATCTTGTACAAATGTTAAGTAGTCACGTATTGCAGTGACGCCAGCTTTGTCTGTTAACGGACCATGACCCGGAACAATGTGGTCGACATCAGTGGCACAAATCAGATCGCAAGCGGCTATCCAATTGTCGAGCGGGCCCACCCAGACGACCGGCGTGCCACCAATGAACAAGATGTCACCGGTGTACACAGTCTTTGCATCTGGCACAAACACCAAAGTGTCACCCTGAGTATGCGCTGGTCCCACTTCAACTAATTCAATGGCTCGGCCACCAACTTCGAAATTGTAGGTACCGGTAAAGGTTGTTGTTGGCAAGACTGGGGTGATTCCTTCAAAATCAAACTCACCAAAGAAATGGCGAAAGAGATCACCAATTTCACCCGGAGCACTGTTGAGCGCCGCCAACATCGCAGGTGGAACTTCAGCCATCTCGTGAGCGGTTGCAGCCGAAGCAACAATGTTTGCGCCAACCACTAATTCGTTTCCGTAATAGTGATCTCCATTTGCGTGTGTATTGACAACTGTGGAAATCGGTGCCCCACGCGTGACCGTTGACATTGAATCAAGCATGCGCTGGGTGATCTTCAGATCAAAAAGGGTGTCCACTAATAGTGAAGCGCCATCTCCCACAATCAAGCCGGCATTTGACCAACCCCATCCACCATCTGGCTGCAAATATGCATGACAGCCATCACCAAGTTCATGAAGCCCCAACGTGTAGTTCATACCAATGTCTCTCCTAATGCTCTGGCGATCCGTGATGCTTCGATGACCACTGGACCAGCCGGCGTACATGAAGGCACACTCTGCAATATAGACGCATCTGCAATGTAGAGATTGCTGATACCGCGCACCATTCCGCCATCATCCACGATGCCGTGACACGACGATGTCGCGTGAGACACCAATGCCACATGCTCATATATCCATTCATCAAGAGAGGCATTGTTCATCGCTACGAGATCATCGACTCCATGTCCCTCTTCGTCAATGAGCACTTCATGCGCAATTTTTGTGAATGCCTCGCTCGTGGCGGTGGAGATGAGTTCTCGAACCGCTTCTCGCATCGCGACACGATCTCGCAGTGTTGCCAACATATTGAAGTCACTATGCATGGCCGTGCTTGAGCGCCACACAGCTCCTCGCGAATCGGGGTTCAACAAAGACACTGAGAGAAGCCCCAATGACCGATCTTCGAATGACGCTCTTTCGTATGCCACGGTCAACAATTCTGCTCCTGATGAGGTTGTACTCTCACGCACAACCGATGCATCAAATCGATACGGGATGCTTTCGCGCAATCTCACTCCGAACGTGACTGTTGGGTGATTCTGTAACCCGTCACCAATACCTGGCACTGACCTCTCTAATGAAGAATGCAACATTATGGACGGAGTCAGAAGTGCGCCGGCACTCAAAATGAAAACAGATCCCTCTACTGCTTCACTAGCAGTATGAGCAACCGTAATTTTGCGCTGTGAATGGTCAAGATACGACACAGCGTCAGTTACAACAGACACACGACCTTCATCTACTAAATGTTGCACTGCACGACCAGGATTCCAACGCCCGCCATTCCACCACAATCGACTGTGACGACCAGACTCAGTCAGCAAGGCCTTACCCATCTGGCCGCAATCTGCATCTGTGGCCATCCTGGTTAAACCCTCAAGAAAAGGTGGCGCTTCCCCTGTGAGCAATAAGCCGTTAATGGCGCTACCGCCACCTAATGAGCGGGCTTGAACATAGGGCTTTTCGATTCCGCCATCAACCAATGTCGTTTCAATAGTGGTATGTATTTGTTCGTTGCTGAGATGATCAAAGAATTTTTCGTCATCATCGTGTTGGCTGATAGGACCAGGTTCAACTAAGACAATTGGGAAAGAAGTTAGTGATGCAAGAGTGGAAACAACTGTGCATCCAGCAGTCCCGCCGCCAATCACAACTATTGGCAAATGGGTATTCATTTTTATTGCTCCGATGTATCGCGAGAGAGTGGTGGAATTAGAGCTGACAAATGAGCGGCATCGTTATACCGAATCAGACGCCATTTGCTTCCTTGCACATGCTGCAATTCAGTCAACGATGTATTGACGGTCTGCAGTTCGAATTTGCCGGTTTGATGCATGTGCAACGTATGTCTGAGCACGGCATCAACTACCCCGCCGTGACAGGCCACAACAACAGTGCCACCCTCGTTTTTTCGAACAGTGTCGCGCAATGTATTAATGATTCGCGTATGAAACTGCCCCACTGTTTCCCCACCAGGAAACACAATTTCATCTGGGTCGCTCCATGTTGGCTCACCAAACTTCGCAACGTAGGCGTCGTACGTGATTCCGTCAAGGTCTGGGCCTGGATCATGTTCTCCCCAACCCGCCTCAACAGTGATGGGCATCGAACCAAGTGCAGGAGCGATGATTTGAGCAGTTTCAACGGCGCGAGGAAAATTACTGGAATACAGAGCAGTTGCCGAAACGTCTCGTCCAGAAATCAATCGGTCACGCAATGCCTCCACCTGAATTCGGCCAAAATCTGTGAGGCCAGTGCACGTACGTGAGCCTCCGATAAAGCGCTCTACAGTTGCTCGAGATTCACCATGTCGAATAAGCACAAGGCGGGTCATTGACACAATGACTCAGGCCAGCTTCTCGACAAAAGCCTCTAATTGACGCAAGTTGCGACATTCATAGACACCGTCGGTATGTGTGCCGTATTCACCAACAATTGAATCGCCCGTATTCCAATATGAACGTGGTTCAGGATTAAGCCAATAGACATGACGTGCCTTCTGACGAATTTCCTTAATGACCCAAGCCTGTGATGCGTGGTAGTTGTTTCGGGCATCGCCGAGCAGAAGCACTGTTGATTTCGGATTGATTTCTTTTCCGTACTTATCCCAAAACACTTCAAAGGCATGGCCGTAGTCGGAGTGGCCGTCTACCCA
>WLSJ01000106.1 GCA_009705865.1 Actinomycetota bacterium
ACGTTCCAGGCGCTGACATCGCCCCTGTGGAGTAGTAAGTTCACTCCATCACTTCTGATTCGGGGGAACCATGGTCACACGCGCAACATTCAAGTCATTTGAAGAGTCAACCAAAGAAGAATGGGCCAACATCATGGTCTGTCTTCAAGACACACAGGCAATGGTTGCAACGCGAGTCATCGAACAGATGAAAATGCTCGAACATGATCACGGCGGTTTCCCAGTCAGTCGGCTCGAGCATTGTTTACAAACTGCAACACGCGCAGAAAAAGACGGCCGCGATGCTGAGTACGTAGTGTGCGCACTGCTTCACGACATTGGCGACAACCTCGCACCGTTTAACCACCCAGAAATTGCCGCTGGCATTGTGAAGCCATTCGTATCAGAGGCCAACTGGTGGATGGTGAAGCATCACGGAATTTTTCAGGGCTACTACTTCTGGGATTACATTGGCCTTGACAAAAATGCCCGCGAAGAGTTCCGCGGAAATCAATACTTCGAATACACCGAAGAATTCTGTGCCAAATATGACGGCCCTGGATTTGATAGCGATTACGTCAGTGCCCCCTTGTCGTATTTCGAACCGCTCATTCATGACATGTTCAAGCCCAAAGGGCGCTAAGACAGAGAAATAGCCTCTGTTCAAATTCTCTGAACAGTGTTGGCAGTAGGTTCATACCTACCCCAAACATCGGAGACACTCATGAAAATCACCCTTCTCGGAACAGGTAGCCCACTTCCAAGCGCAACATGCGCGGGCCCATCAACTCTTGTTCAAGCCGACAACCAACACATCCTCGTTGATGCAGGACGCTCCGTTGTCATGCGTCTTCTCGCAGCTGGTTGTCCTCCTCCATTCGTGTCAGCAGTTCTTCTGACCCATTTGCACAGCGACCACATTTCCGACTTGAACGATGTCATCACAACACGTTGGATTGCCTCTCCGGCCGCAACACCACTTCCTATCTATGGTCCAATCGGAACAAAGAAGATGGTTGACGGATTGCTCGCCATGTTGTCGCAAGACGAGGGATATCGCCTCGCGCATCACACTGACCTACGTGCTGCTGGTGGAATGAAACTTGAAGTGCACGAAATTGAAGCAGGTCACACATTTGCAATCGGTGGAGTTTCCATTTCTGTTCATGCAACCGACCATCGCCCCGTTGCACCGACAATTGGTTTCCGCATAGAGCACGGCGGCACAGTTGCAGCTCTCGCTGGTGACACCATTCCGTGTGATGGTCTGTACGACATGTGCAAGGACGCTGACTTCTATGTTCAAACAGTGATCCGTGAAGATCAAGTTCGTGCATTGGCTCCTTTGGTTCCAACTGGTGATCGCTTTCTCGACATCATCGATTACCACTCAACCGTGCAACAAGCTGCGCAAACCGCAACGAAGTGTGGCGTGAAGACTTTGGTTCTCACTCACTTCGTTCCAGCAATTCAGCCAGGCGGCGAAGCCGAATGGAATGCAATGGCTGCTGAGTTCTTCACCGGTGAAATAATCATCGGCCCAGACCTCACTTTTGTTGAGAAGTAGCGAGTCGCACTCCCACTACTGCAACGGCAAGTCCTGCAATAGCAAGTACACCGAGTCGCTCGCCAAAGAGCACTGCGCCTTCAATCGTTGAAAACGCAGGCGTTAAGAAAAACAAACTGCTCACTTGTGCTGCTGCTTGTCTGTGCAGCAACCACAACATGATCAATATTGCAGCTATCGACAAAACGCCTACAGCCCATGCAAGCGACAAAACACTGCGCGTTGTCACAGTGAATTGCCACCCTTCACTGGTGAGGGCACAAATACCAAGGACAACAGCGGTAACAAGATATTGAATTGAAGTTCCTGCCAATAGTGGAGTCCCTTGTGCGTACTTTCGCTGAATCAATGTTCCCGCTGACATTCCAATTACTGCAACAGCCATTGAGCACAACGCAAACGATGTGACTCCTTCTCCTGCACCGCCATGTTCAATCACCACGGCAACCACGCCGGCGCATCCAAGCACCACGCCAAAGGCTTGACGTGAAGACAGCTTCTCGTTCAACAACACTCGGCTCAACGTGGTTGTCACAACAGGGTGAAGGGCAGCAATCAACGCACTAATGCCAGAGGGAAGACCATGGTTGATGGCCACAAACACGCCGCCCAAATACATGGCGTGCATACCGATGCCCACGGCAATCTGAACGGGCACCTGCTTGCGCTTTACGCGAGTCTCACGAATAATCCGAGACACAACGAACAAAATCACCGAGGCAATTGCAGTGCGGATGGTCAAGAAAGTCAGCGGCCCCGCATCTTTTGTGCCATAACGGGCGACTATGAAACCAGTGCTCCACAGCAAGACAAAAAGCCCTGGCGCCATTCGTTCAAGCAGTCGTTTGTCCACCCAATGAGCGTAGGTGGCGCCGCCTTCACTACAGTCGCTCATATGACGAATGAAGAACTTCTCGCAACCGCTTGCCCCATCATCAATGAAATTGGTGCGGCCTTTTATTTCATCCCAGAGACTGGTGCAGTGGGTAAAGAACTAAACCTTCGCGGCATGGAGTTTTACGTTCTGGGACGTGGCGGCCCGCTTGGTGACTGTGATGGCGCAGCCCTTGCTGCAGCTTTCGGATATTTCAAGCCCGCAATGATTGGTGGCATCTGGGAAGACGCAAAAGCCAAGTGCGATCCGCGCAAAGCAGGACGTGCGCATCTTGAATGTGCAGCGGCGCTTGGTCGCGCAAAGTTCACCGGCGTGGCAAATCTTGATGCAATCGTTGCAGCGCTCGACAAAGTGAACAATGCAGCTGATCCTGATGGCCTCAGCTTGTATGCAGCAATGCGCACAGAGCCCCTTGCAGCTGATGCACCAGGTCGTGCAATGCAGTTGTTGGCGCTTGTTCGTGAATTTCGTGGCGCTGCTCATCTCATCGCATTGCGCGCTTCGGGTCTAGACACTAAAACCGCTCACCACATCAAGCGGCCTGACATGGTGCCCCAATTCGGTTACACACCAGAAGATGCTCCGACAATTACTGATGCAACACACGCGCAAATGGCTGCAGCTGAAAAACTCACTGATGCCCTGTGCGCACCTGCATATGCCGCGTTGAGCGAATCCGAGCGCACCACGCTTGCTAATGGTGTTGCAGCATTGAAGTCCGCTCTCCAGAGCTAACTCTGTAGTTCTTCAGCAAGGTTTCTAGAAATCTTGCTGAAGGCTGTGCCAATTGCTTTCACTTCGGCGGGCGTTAAGAGATCAATCATCAAACGACGCACACTTTGAACATGCTCTGGTGCTGCCGAAGTTAAAGTCGTAAAACCTTTCGGGGTCAGTTGCGCAAATGCCACTCGACCGTCTTCAGACGATTGCACACGACTCACTAACTTTTTCTTCACAACGCCTTCCATACGCCTCGTTAATCCACCGCGAGTGAGACGTAAGGCTTCTGCCAAATCACACATGCGCAACTGTTGTTCGGGCGCTTCAGACAACATTGCCAGTAACTGATAATCGCCACGATCCAGCCCAAATGGCTCTAGATCATGCTCAATGGCGCGCAACAAATCGCCCGTGGTCCCAATGAATGAGCGCCACGCCATCATTTCAGCTGATGAAAGCCACTTCGTTGCCATGTCTTGAATATACAGCAATTTCAGAGATAGTTGCGTGCGCAACCATTTTGTGTCTATAATTGCGCTCTCAACTATTTTCTACAAACGAAAGTGAGTCAACTATGGACATCGTCCTATTGATTGCCCGAATCCTGTTCGCTGGCATGTTCATCATGAGTGGTATCAACCACCTCACCAAAGCAGATGCCATGACTGGTTATGCCCAATTCAAGAAAGTTCCAGCTCCGAAGTTGTCCGTACAACTCTCTGGTCTCCTCCTCGCCCTCGGTGGACTTTCCATCATCTTGGGTGTGTACGCAGACCTTGGTGCAATTGTCATCGCGGCTCTCCTTGTCATCATGGCAGTGAAGATGCATGACTTCTGGGCAGCAGATGCGGCTTCAAAGCAAACCGAAATGATCGGCTTCTTGAAGAACATCTCAATGGCCGGTGGCGCATTGTTCATCTTTGCAATCGCAGCACAGGCTGGTTCTTCATACGGTCCAGCAATTACCGAGAGCCTTTTCTCAATCGCTAAGTAACAACTAGCAATACTTGTTCCAAAAGGGGCGGTGTCACTTCGGTGATGCCGCTCCTTTTGCGTTGATGTACCCGCCTCTCGCATAAGGTGGAGACTCGTCATGAGTACTTCACTTCGCGCAAGCGACATCACCGTGAGCTTTGGTCCCGCAGTAATGCTGGATCATGTGTCTCTCACAGTTGAACCTGGCGAACGCTGGGGTGTTGTTGGTCCGAATGGTGTTGGCAAGAGCACTCTGCTTCGCACTTTGGCCGGCCTCATTTCGCCTGATTCAGGACAAATAATTGTCACCCCACACGGTGCAATGGTTGGCTACCTGTCGCAAGAACCAGAACGCAGAGCAGACGAGACAGTACGTGCATATCTTGCACGCCGCACCGGTGTTACTGCCGCGTCTGATGCTCTCGACGCCACTACTGCTGCAATGGCAGCCGGCGAAGATGACGCAGGCGATGCCTATTCAGTTGCGCTCGACACATGGTTGGCCCTAGGTGGCGCAGACCTTGATGCGCGAATTGGTAAAGCATGGGATGAACTTGGCCTCAACGTTGCGCTACTTGAACGCCCGATGTCAGTTCTTAGCGGTGGCGAAGCAGCCCGAGCCGGGCTTGCTGCCCTGATTCTTTCTCGGTTCGATGTATATCTGCTTGATGAGCCAACAAACGACCTTGACCTTGATGGGCTTGCACGCCTAGAGAATTTCGTGACGTCGATTTCCGGCAGTGTTGTTCTGGTCAGTCATGACCGCACATTCTTAGAGCGCACCATTACACACGTAGTGGAACTTGATGAGTTCAAACACACTGCTTCCACATTTGCAGGTGGCTGGACTGCGTATCTCACAGAGCGCGAAGTTGCCCGCAAACAAGCCTGGACAGATTTTGAAGAGTATGACTCGAAGCGGTCAGATCTTGCAGGTCGTTCACAACGCGAACGTGAATGGGCAACTCAAGGCGTCAGTAAAGCAAAAAAGAAACCAAACGACGGCGACAAAATTCAACGCAATCTCAAGATGAACTCATCTGAACAACTTGCTGGCAAGGCTGCACGCACCGACAAGCAGATGGAGCGCTTAGTCAAAGTAGAAAAGCCACGTGAAGCATGGCAGTTACGACTTGAAATTCCTCTCGCCGCTCGCGGTGGTGATGTGGTGGCACGTCTTGCGGGCGCAGAAGTTGATTACGACTCATTTCATCTGGGACCAATCGAACTTCAAGTGTCGTTCGGTGATCGCATCGCAATCGTTGGCCACAATGGCAGTGGTAAGAGCACGCTCATCGGTTCACTACTCGGCCGCATTCCACTTTCAAGTGGTTCGCAATGGATGGGTCCTGGGGTTGTTATTGGTGAACTCGAACAAGCACGCAATCAACTTGCTGGCCGTAACGA
>WLSJ01000107.1 GCA_009705865.1 Actinomycetota bacterium
CAGCCGCATTCAATACTGCAGATGCTTGCTTGAACATAACCGGGCTAGCAATTGTTGGCACTGAACCAACAGCCGCAGAAGCGGTCTTCACAGTTGTGTTCATCGATCGGACTACAGCTTTCGTATCCTGATTAATGATTTGAACTGAACAGAGTCCGCTATTGACAAGAAGAACGCTTCGTGTCAGTGCCACACATACTTTTGGTGTCACTGTACGGATATCTAGTTTCGCAGCATCTTTTACTGAGAGAACGGTGAGAGCTGAATTCGTCTGCACAACTGTTGGAAGTTTCTTTGCATACACAACTTTGTCAACACGGTTCGGCACGACACGCGCAGCAGCTGCAACGGGTGCGGCAGGCGCAGCAGGTGCAGTGGCTTGTGCGACACCAACGTCACCATCGCTACCAGATGTAACGCCTTGTGCCGCGTCCCACTTCATGCCGATGTAGCCAGCAGTCTGAGACCCGAGAGCAGTGACGCTTGTTACGTAACCAATTCGTCCAGTGGTGTCTACATATGAGGTTCCAGCAACCGGTATGCCACAAGACGGATTGTTAGTAACGCTGAAAGCACCACCTGTACCAAGTCCGTTTGTTCCGTACGTTGTTAGTAGTCCGGTGTCGAATGACAATAGATATGGGTAATACGTCTGAGTAAGCGTGGCAGTACTAGGGCACGTGCTGATCCGTGTTCCTGAACTTGCACTGGCCAAACCGGTGAAGTACACAGTGTTTCCGGCATTAACCACCCCACTGATGCTGTAGTTCATGTAAACCGATGAGCCGCCGACCGTAATAGATGATGGAAGAGTTAATGATTTCAATCCGTTAGCGCCAAGTGTCGTATCAAGAACTCCATTTGCTAGTCGGATGGCAGAAAAAGATGGCGTCATTCCCATTGAACCCATTACTCCATTCCAGCGACCTGTTGGGTCAATAACCCAACGCCCGACATATGCCATGTCGCCTGTGTTGATTGTTTGAGTTGCCAGAGCTGTTCCGCTTGCAGTGTAGGGAGTGATCTTGTTTGTGTAGACCCTGTTCATGCCGCCCATGCCCATGCAACCACCTGTATTGGGGCGCGCGTACTCATTATTGATAACGACGAAATACGGAGAAGTTGAAGTAACGGATGAAACACTTGCGTCAACTGTGTTCACGCCCATACCAATCATTGCGCAGGTAGTCGTTGGATCAAATGTGACTACCCGACCGTTGGTTCCAAATGAGGTGTCGACAACAAGTGATGAGCCTGATGATTTGAGTCCCACCAGAACTGAAGACGAATAACTCTCCGATTGTCCGGAGTTGGGGCCTGGCACATAGTTGTCGTATTGACACATAAGACCGAAGAATAGCGATCCATCAGGACGGAATTGAAGAGTCGAATTCCCAAACGCATACGCGAGCGGCACTGAGTTCTTCGTTGCCCCAGTGGCAGCTGTGCACTGATCTTTCCCAATTTCATTAGTGGAATATGCAGCGTAGTTTGCTGTGGTTGCGTTATTGCTTGAATTAAGCATGGAAAGAAACATTGAACGCGACGTCACAGCGCCGGTGGACAGTGATCCGACGGCGAAAGACAAAACCGTCACGTCGGAACTCGCTGTTCCCTTCAACGACCGCGAGTAATAAACTGCGTACTTGTCTAGTTTTTCACTGACCACAAGTGTTCCAGAAGAATTCTGACAGCTACTGCAATTAGTTTGGGCTGGTGTCGGGTATGCAAATTCATCACCAAGATCGATCGCACCAAAAGTTGCATCAATACTTAGGTCACTTTTTACTTTCCACAAAAAGTTATGTGAACCGGCTGTAGTTGTGTCTCGGCCGAATGCCAAGAAAGAGTCTGTCTTGGGCAGGCGCACGAGACGTGACGGGGTTGCCCCAGCGATGGCGCTCGGTGCAAGGGTGGCCGATGTGGATGTAGTGATGTCACCAGGCGCTGCGCTAGCGACCGAAGTGGTGAGTGCGACACTTCCTGCCACAACTGCAAGGGACATGAGTAAGGATGAAATACGGCGCACAATGGCCTCCAATTGTTCGAAACCCCGGGAAATGGGGCATCTCAATCCTAAACCAAATTTCTAGAACATTTGTACAAACCTGAATGATGGGTGTGTGATTGTTGTCCCGTAGGGGTTTGCCCCGAATAAAGATCTGCCCGGGCTAGGCAAGGGCTGAGCGGGCGGCGGCGACGCCGCTGAGAACTGCACCTTCAACCCGAGGGCCAGCAAAGGCATCGCCTGCTATGGCAAGAGTGCCAGAGTCATCAACCCAGCAGGCTTCTGGCCACAGTTTCTTCGGAATGGCGAAACGCCATTTCTTCACTTCGCTAGATGTGACAACAGATGTACCGAGCCAGGGAGTTGCGGCCTCGAGAAGCGCATCATGAATCTCGCGATTGGTGAGGTCGAAATTCGCAAGGCTCCAGTCGGGGTTGGCGTGGAATGTAAGAGCAGGAGTGTCGCTGATTCCTTTGGCGGCGTTATCGCCGATAAACGAAAACACATCATCTGGAAATTGCATACCGCCAGGTGACGACACATTGTGATTGTTGGAATCAAGCGTGACCAATAATCCGAGTGTGCGGTCGTAGTCGGTGTTGCGCAGTTCGGTGGGCATTTCAATTCCGCCGCCGAACATTAAGGAAAATGATTGGGGAATTGGTGCTGTGAGAATCACGCGGTCTGCGTGGTGGGCTACACCATCATCAGTAGTGATGATCCAATCAGTGTCACCACGTGTGAGAGAAAAAACAAGCGTGCTGAGACGCACATCAAGTCCGATAGCTAAGTGCTTAGCAATAGATGTCATGCCGTTTGTGCCGATATATCGCGGATGACCATCAACTTCAGAAAAACCACGACACCATTCACGAACAACTCCGGCCGTCAGCCATTGATCAACATGAGTTTGCATCTCATCGCTTCGCACTGTAAAAAACTGCGCACCATGATCGAGTGTTGCATCCTTAATACGACGCGTGGCTAGGCGACCACCAACACCACGACCCTTATCAAACACTGTGACGTCATGTCCCTGTGCAACACATTCACGCGCTGCCATGAGGCCAGAAAGGCCTGCGCCAACAACAATGACTCGCATGATCAGACAGCGACGGCTGCTGCATGCCCGTGCGGAACAAAGACTTTTTCAGCACGGCCAAGAAACTCAAGCAAGATGCGATTAAAGGTAGTGGCATGTTCGATATGCAAACCGTGTGCACCGCCGCTGATGATTACCAATTCAGCTGTGGGAATCAGCGACGCGATCTCTTCGGCGTCGCCGCGTGGAGTGAGAATATCTTGATTACCAACTACCACCATGGTGGGGCATTCAATATTGCCAAGCTCTGCATTCAATGAACGATCATCTGTTGTAAGAATCGCTTGTACTTGTGACACAAACGCATTGGCGGGGTTGAACAATTGCAATGGGCCAATGCTTCCGAGCGCAGGAAGAATGCGACGGAAAGAACGAGGGCCAATCATCCACCGTGCAGCTTCTTTGCCAACTGAACCCATGCCGTCATGCGATGCCAT
This sequence comes from Actinomycetota bacterium, assembly GCA_009705865.1. Taxonomy (GTDB): domain Bacteria; phylum Actinomycetota; class Acidimicrobiia; order Acidimicrobiales; family Ilumatobacteraceae; genus UBA2093. Next base: position 3,548 of record WLSJ01000107.1, read on the forward strand.
GTCTGCCCATGATTGCAAGAGATCTGCGCGCCACTGATGATTTCTGCATGCGGTAGCAACAAGTGTGAGTGAGCGAACTCGGTTGGGGTGTTTCAACGCGATGATTTGGCTGATTGCGCCGCCCATTGATAGTCCGACAACGTGTGCCGATTCGATACCTGCTGCATCAAGAACAGCAATTGCATCATCGGCCATTTGTTCTAGGTCATATGTACCGTCTGGTTTATCGCTTTTGCCCGCACCGCGATTATCGAATGCAACTGTGCGATGGCGCAATGCAAGTGCAGCACGCTGAAGGTTCCAGGAATTTTTCTCGCCACCAAGCCCTTGCACCAATAAAACTGGTGCTCGTTTCGTGATTCCTGTTACTTCGTAATGAATACGAATTCCGTCTGATGCAATTGCAAATGGCATGTTATGCAACTTGCTTTCGAGCAGGGATACGTTCGATGCTTGGCCACAAATACAAATTGCGCACTACTTCAGTTGTTGAATGGCGAGGTGCAAATCGCAACAAGTGAGCAGCTTCGTTACTGGCAGCTAAGCGGCCATGTTGAATGAGGTCTGCAACATGGTCTGGCATAGGCGCACCAGCAAAAGTAGAAACGTTTCTTGCCATCCACCAACCAGGTCCGAATGATGGAAGTGGAACGCGCCGACCAATAGATGTAGCACGCAACATGCTGATTGCACCGTTAGCAACAATGTTCACGACACCGTCAGCGTCACGTTGCGCAGCTTGGATAAATGCAGTGGCAGCGTCAAAATCTTCTACTACACAAAAAATTGGATTACCAATTCCGTAGTAGGGGATAACTGGCAAACGTAAAAGACGACCAAGTGGGCTTGGTACATGAGCACCAAGAACTGGTGCAAGGCGCAACGTACAAACATTGACACCGCGAGCAGAACGTAATTCTGTTGCTTGCAATTCAATATTGCGACACATGTATCCGTACGTAGTGTTCGGAGCAGTCGGAGTTGTTTCCACTGCGATGTCAGGTGAGTACGCGCCAGCACCGTACATTTCAATACCGCTACGCACAACAACTGTCTCTAAAGCATCAGCCTGGTGTGCTGCATCAAAGACTGCCTTTGCAACAAGCGCCGTGCACGATTCAGCTTCAGGTGTTGCAAGACGTGCATGTGGTTCCCACACACCAACGTGCAACAAAACATGTGGGTTGAATTCTTGAATCAGTTCTGCAATGCGATCATGCTCGGTGGGGTCAACGCGAACAAAGCGAGAACGTTTTAACAACCGACGTGGTGGGTCAACATCGATTCCTAAAATCTCGCCGGCCCATTCCGTGTTCTCGGCCAGTGCTGCAACGAGAGAGCCGAGTTCTCCACCCATTCCGGTGATCAGAACTCGACGATTCTTCATGGTGACAAACTACGCGGTTGTTGTCCGAAGGACCTCTACCGAAGGTTGTGTACTCCGAGAATCAATTCACGAGCCCACGTATCAAGCTGGCGACCACCGATATTTTCGGTGATGATGATTGCTTGCGATGGATCGTCAATCATTCCGCTCCAGCGGATGTACCCGCCGATGATGCCGAGCAAACGGTCACCAACTTCTTCAGAGTGAATGATGAGTTTTTGGTTACGCCCAAGCATTCCTTGAAGTTCTTTGTAGAACACTTTCAAGAAAGCGTCGGTGTCGTCTGCTCCACTAAGCGGGCGATGGTGGTAGGGCATGTTGAGTTCTTCGTATGCATGCAAGTTGTGTGGTGCAGCAATGATGGAGACAACGAGGTCGAAATGGTTCTCACGTAGCCAGATGATCTCTTCTTGACGACGAACGCGGCGATGGTTGTCGCCGTATCCCCCTGGTCGCTCACAAATGGCAAGGCAATCCTTGATGACCCATGTGAAGTTACGAGGGGTAATTCCAAGGGCCCATTTTCCGCGAAGTTTCGGGGGCATTCAGGTCTCCTTGAAAGTGTTGGCTCGGTCCGGCGGCGCAAAAACGCCG
>WLSJ01000108.1 GCA_009705865.1 Actinomycetota bacterium
TCACTTCCGCAGCCATGGGCACCTTTGACGCGGAAAACAATTACACACCACGACAAATCACAGAACGTGATATTCCAAGTTTCGCCGAAGCTATTGAAGGCACCATGGTGCAACTCAAAGACGGACAGTTGATTACAGGAATTGTTGTCAAGATCGACCGCGATGGTGTGTTGTTAGATGTTGGTTACAAGACCGAAGGTGTTATCCCAACTCGTGAGTTGGCAATCAAGAATGACGTAAACCCGCATGACGTGGTCAAGCTTGGCGAAAGTATCGAAGCTCTTATTCTTACGCTTGAAGATAAAGAAGGTCGTCTCGTACTTTCAAAGAAGCGCGCTCAGTATGAAAAAGCTTGGGCCGATATTGAAAAGAAGAAAGAAGAAGACGGAGTCGTTCACGGAACTGTCATCGAAGTGGTGAAGGGTGGACTTATTGTTGACATCGGACTTCGCGGTTTCCTTCCAGCATCACTCGTCGAACTTCGTCGCGTACGTGACCTTGCTCCGTACATGGGCCAGCCAATCGATGCAAAAATCATTGAACTTGACCGCAATCGCAACAACGTTGTGCTTTCGCGTCGTGCATTCCTTGAAGAGAATCAGAAAGAGACTCGCGACGACTTCCTCACAAATCTCAAGCCGGGCGAAATTCGTACCGGAAAGATTTCTTCGGTCGTTGCATTTGGTGCTTTCGTAGATCTCGGTGGCATGGATGGTCTTATCCACGTGTCAGAGCTTTCATGGAAGCATGTTGAGCACCCATCGCAGGTCGTCAATATTGGTGATGAAGTAACTGTTCAGGTCTTGGAAGTCGATTTCAGCCGCGAAAGAATCAGCTTGTCTCTGAAGGCAACCCAGCAAGATCCTTGGCAGGAATTTGCCGGAAGCCACGAAATCGGTCAACTTGTATACGGCCGCATTACAAAGCTTGTTCCTTTCGGTGCGTTTGTTCAGGTCGGTGACGGCATTGAAGGTCTTGTTCACATTTCCGAATTGTCAGCTCACCACGTTGAGTCAGCTGAACAAGTTGTTACGCCAGGCGAAGAGCTATGGGTCAAGATCATTGATCTTGACCTAGCGCGTCGTCGTATTTCCATCTCTGTTAAGCAAGCCGCTGAAGGTGGAGAACTTGCTGCTGAGTATCAGGGCCAGTTCGAAGTCGATGAAAACGGCAACTGGATCGGTGGAGATGACACCGAGCGTGAAGCTGCATGGGCTGAGTACTACAAGGAATACGGCCAGCCAGGCGAAGAAGGTGCAGCAGCACCTGCTGAAGTCGCTGCTAGTGAACCTGCTCCTGAAGTAGCACCGGCAGCTGAGGCTGACTAGGAAGCTTCCTAGGATCCACGATGATTCTGATTGGCCTTACTGGCGGAATTGGATCAGGAAAATCAACAGTGTCGGCGCTCCTTGCGAGCCGAGGCGCTGTCATTATCGATGCTGATGCAATTGCGCGCGAACTTCAGGCTCCTGGGGCTCCGTTGCTCACACTGCTGGCAGAGAAGTTTGGCGACTCAATTATTGACGCTAACGGAGCACTAGATCGCGCCGCTTTGGCAACCATTGCTTTTTCTGATCCTGAAGCATTGAAAGATCTCAACAAGATTGTTCATCCGGCCATAGCCAAAGAAATGGACGCACGCCTAACAGCGCAGCGGTCAACGGATAACGTTGTGGTTTTGGATATCCCTCTTCTCGCGGAGAATCCTCGTGCTGGGTTAAGCGGAGTAGTTGTCGTTGACATCCCCATTGAACTGGCTGTGTCGCGGTTGGTGGAGTTTCGGTCAATGGCCGAAGATGATGCACGTGCTCGAATTGCGAAACAGGCAACGCGTGAAGAACGGGTTGCAATTGCGGATCAAGTAATTGATAACTCGGGAGACATGGAATTACTGAGCGACCAAGTAGAGACCGTGTGGAATTGGGCGAAGAGTTTGCCGCCAGCTGCCGAAGATGCCGGAGAGCGCGTACCTGCCTCGCAATAGAGGCAAGGTACCATCACTACGTGCCCGATTTTCAGGTTGTATCTGCATTCCAGCCAGCTGGAGACCAACCAAAGGCCATCGCGGGATTGACGGAGGGCGTTAACACTGGTGACCGTTTCCAGACTCTGTTGGGAATCACGGGATCGGGAAAATCAGCGACAATTGCGTGGACCATTGAAGCAACACAACGTCCGACGCTGATCCTCGCTCCGAACAAGAGCTTGGCTGCTCAACTTGCTCAAGAAATGCGTGAGTTCTTTCCGCATAATCGCGTTGAGTTCTTTGTTAGCTATTACGACTACTACCAACCAGAGGCGTACATTCCTTCAAGTGACACATTCATTGAGAAGGATTCGTCAATCAACGATGAGATTGATCGCTTGCGTCATTCAGCTACCGCTGCTTTGTTAACAAGGCGCGACACCATTGTGGTCGCCAGCGTTTCGTGTATTTACGGAATGGGAGACCCTGAGGAATATCGCGGTCAGTTATTGGAATTACATGTCGGAGTGGATTATGACCAGCGCAGCATCTTGCGCCGTCTTGTTGATCTGCAGTATGGGCGCAACGATATGACCCTCGGAAGAGGAAATTTCCGCGTTCGCGGCGACACGGTGGAAATTCATGCTGCATATGAAGAGTCGGTGACTCGAATAGAGATGTTTGGCGACACGATTGACCGCATAACAATGATTGATCCGGTGACAGGTGAGACATTGTCCGAACCTAAAGAGATAGTTGTATTTCCGGCCACTCACTACGTCACGGGTGACGCCCGTATGCGCCGTGCTGTATTGGGAATTGAAAAGGAACTACAAGAGCAACTTGCGATGTTTGAATCCCAAGGAAAACTGCTAGAGGCCCAACGACTGCGAATGCGGACAAGTTACGACCTTGAGATGATGCAAGAGATGGGTTATTGCAATGGTATTGAGAACTACTCGATGCATATTGACGACCGTCAACCGGGGGAGCCTCCATTCACTCTGCTTGATTATTTCCCCAAGGACTATTTGTTGATTATTGATGAAAGCCACGTAGCGATTCCGCAGTTGCATGCTCAATATGCTGGAGACAGAAGTCGTAAGAACACGCTGGTTGAACACGGCTTTAGATTGCCGAGCGCCAGAGATAACCGTCCGCTGCGGTTCGAAGAAACCATGGAGCGCATTAATCAGTGCATCTTTATGTCAGCTACGCCTGCTCCGTTTGAACTGAACCACAGCCAAAGAGTTGTGGACCAAATTGTGCGTCCGACGGGACTTGTTGACCCAGAAGTAATTGTGCGCCCCACTAAGGGTCAGATTGATGACCTCATTGAAATGGTCCGAGGTCGCATAGAGATCGGCGACCGCATTCTGGTAACTACCTTGACTAAAAAGATGTCTGAAGATCTCACTGATTATCTGCTTGAGCAGGGTCTACGGGTTCGTTACTTACATTCCAACATCGACACCATGCAGCGAATTGAAATTCTTCGTTCACTGCGACTCGGTGAATTTGATGTACTGATCGGAATCAACTTGTTGCGCGAAGGTCTCGACCTACCTGAAGTTTCGCTCGTAGCCATTCTCGATGCTGATAAAGAAGGCTTCCTTCGAAGTGAGACTGCTTTGATTCAGATGATCGGGCGCGCAGCCCGAAACGTCTCTGGGCAGGTTGTGATGTATGCAGACAAGATCACGCCCTCAATGGAGCGTGCCATCGGTGAAACCAAGCGTAGAAGAGAAACTCAGATTGCATACAACCTCGAACACGGAATTGAGCCGCAAACAATTCGCAAAGCTGTGGGCGATATTTTGTCCTTCCTTAATGGGTTCGGAGAAGATTCAGCATTGCCAGGAAAAGGCGGTCGACGCCAGCACGAACGCGACAAGGTGAAGCAAGAACTGAAGTCACTTCCTCAACAGGAATTGGGTCGCCTCATTCAGACCTTGGAAGAGGAAATGCACGAGGCAGCAACTGATCTGAAATTTGAGTATGCGGCGCGTTTGCGAGACGAGATTAGAGACCTGAGTCGCGAACTTCGTGACGCACGATAGGCATTCGGTAGCCTTGCTGTATGGCTGACCAAATAGTCGTGCGCGGAGCACGCGAGCACAATCTAAAAAATGTCAGCATTGAATTGCCACGCGACAAACTCATTGTGTTTACAGGTTTGTCGGGCAGCGGCAAGAGCTCGCTCGCTTTTGACACCATTTATGCAGAGGGTCAGCGCCGGTACGTCGAGAGCTTGTCTGCATACGCCCGTCAGTTCCTTGGTCAAATGGATAAACCTGACGTTGACCTCATCGAAGGACTGTCGCCAGCAATTTCCATTGATCAGAAGTCAGCAAGTCGTAACCCGCGATCAACTGTTGGCACCATTACTGAAATCTACGACTACCTGCGTCTGTTGTATGCGCGAATCGGTATTCAACATTGCCCTAACGACGGCACTCGTCTAGAACGCCAGACTCCACAACAAATTGTTGACCGCATCATGACTCTTGCCGAGGGAACTCGCTTTCAGGTCTTGGCTCCGGTGGTACGTGGGCGAAAAGGCGAATACGACACGCTGCTGTCGGAACTTGCAGGTCAAGGGTATGTACGTGCTCGCATTGATGGTGAAGTTCGCGACATTGCCGAGTTCCTTGCTTCGGGGGAAAAGTTGGCTCGCTATGAAAACCATTCAATCGACATAATTGTTGACCGTCTCGTTCGGCGAGAAGACATTAATCGTCGCCTTACTGATTCATTAGAGACCGCTTTACGACTGGCTGACGGAGTTGCAGGAGTCGAACTTGTTGCAAAGGGAGATGAAGAAGGCGAGATACTCACCTTCAGTCAACATGTCGGTTGTCCGAAGTGCGGATCAAGCTTTGACGAACCAGCTCCGCGAAACTTCTCGTTTAACTCTCCGTTCGGTGCATGTGAAAACTGTGAAGGACTTGGCACAAAGTTTGAGGTTGACCCCGACCTAGTAATACCTGATATGTCAATGTCGCTGCGCGAGGGCGCCTTGTCGCCGTGGCGTACTGCTCACACACAATATTTCCATCGCATGTTGGTGTCGCTTGCAGAACAAGAAGAGATCGATCTAGATAAACCGTTCGCCAAACTGTCGGCGAAACATCAAAAGTTGGTGTTGCACGGTAAAGACGGCGCGATGCAGGTCAAGTACCGAAATCGTTTTGGCAAAGTGCGACAGTTCAGTACTTCGTACGAAGGTGTTATTCCGTGGATCAAGCGACGTCACGTTGATGCTGAAAGTGACTACACACGCGAGCAATTTGAAACTTATATGCGCCAGGTTCCGTGCCCCGCGTGTAACGGCGCTCGTCTTCGCCCTGCAACACTTGCAGTAACTATCAACGACAAACATATTGCTGATGTTTGTGACATGTCGATTGCGGACTCGTCCGAGTTTCTATCAGGGCTAACCCTGAATAACCGCGATTCGATCATTGCGGAACGCATCACAAAGGAAATCAATGCCCGACTCGGTTTCTTGCTTGACGTCGGTCTGAA
>WLSJ01000109.1 GCA_009705865.1 Actinomycetota bacterium
ATCTGATTGACATGTGGGCTCAGAATTAACGAGGCTGTTAGTAGCGCTGATGGTCGACCAACTAAAGTAGATAGCGAACGCCAATTGTGATGGCGCACGGACACGATGACTGTCCACCACAAGGCAGCACTACTAGCTATCACTGTCAGATGCAAAAGAAATTCAAGTTCAATTTGGTTAATTCGTGCATCCAGCAAACGTGTCTGTACGTGGAACTCAATTACTAGATTCAGTAGATGAATGATCGACCAAATCGGAATTGCAACAAGGAACATCCCAGAGACAAAAAATCTGATACGTACCATCACCCATCCACCACATCCACCACGCGAACAACTTGTACGGTGCGTCGGCTAATTCCGATAAGACCGAGAATTTTCATCGATATCATCTGTGACACTTTGACCTGAACCTGCGTACCTCTTATCTGGAACACTCCAGTAATTCCTCTTACAGACAAATACGCCTTCATGGCTTTAGTTGCGGCATCTATATCAACATGCGGATCACCATCGCGAACTCCGATTATCTGCTGTCCACCTAACCGAGCAGCATTCTCTGCCACATCGGATAAGCCCATATAAGAAGAAACCACTTGCCCGCCGTCGTATGCCAAGCCTGCAAGAGAGATTGCAGCCATTACCAAACAGACAACCATCGCCGACAGCGACCCTCGATTTTTTGATTCTGTTTTCATCATCTGGCCGAAAAGAAGTCAACGACTTCAGTTGAACTTGCACGCACGATGCGTTTGGGAATCGACAGCAGACCTAGCCCGTAGGAATTGAGTGTGCACGTTACCGTGCTCGTTACCGTGTGGATACGCCCGGTTCTACCTCTCACAATTACAACGTCAACGTCAACGCATGGAGAATGGTTATTAGCTAAATCACTACGAGCAGTGGCGATACCTCGTGAAACCATTGACGCGAAATTTGCTTGTGACGCAACCCGGGCGCTGACATCTGCTGCCCGATGAACTCTAAAAGATGCGTCAGTCAGTCTTCCCGCATATACGACCAGAAGAAATATCAGAATCAATACGGGACATATGAGTAACGACTCAACTGTCAATGATCCTCTAAAAGTTTTTTCGGTCATCGATCTTGCTCTTGTAAGAATTGTTCGCGACTAACTGTGGCAGTCCGAGATACTGACCTCGGCAGGAATGGGACTACTGATTGCACCTCTACAGAAACTGTGACGGTCACGGTCTTACTTTCAATTCGAATCGCTGGAGCTACGGACATGTGTGATCCAAGATCAGTGACTACTTGTTCGACTTCATTAAGCGCTTTCACAACATCATTTCCTGAAGAATCTGAGAAAGCCGCGACTTGAGCTCCTCGAATGGCAGCTGCACTTGCAACGTGGGAACCATGACCCAATGCAGTTGCATGGACACCCAACAAGAAAATCCCGAGAACGATCGGGACGAGAAGCACTGCCTGGATGCTGGTCTCGCCCCGATCATGCCTCGCCTCGGAGGGCAGCATCATCCGAGGTTGAGCGAATTTGCCTTGTCGCGAACTCGCGAGCTGATAATTCCACCGACCGTGATTGCAAGAGCGATGAGTGCGGCCGCCATGACCACAGTGGTTGCACTGACCTCGCCACGCTCAACGTCTCGCTCTCGAGACGCATCAAACCGAATTCGGTAATAGTGATATATCTGTCTAGTAATTGACATATTTTCTCCTTGTATTGATTGGATCTTTTAGAATTTTTAGAGCGCACCGATTGTTCCGACAAAAGCTGGGTACCCCACGAGCAAAATGAATCCGAAAAAGAGCAGAACAATAGGTAGACCCATATGTTCAGTGCGCTCCTCGGCCTCATGCTCAATGCGCGCCAGATTTCGACCACGCAATGCGTGTGCCTTTGACGCCAACGACTGGCGTATGCGAGCTCCGTGTTCGCCTGCCAACTGAACGCTGTGGGCTACTTCTTCTAAAGACTCAACACCAGTTCTCTCACCAAGGTCGCGTAGTGAATCCCAGTAAGAACCCCGCGAGCTTTGAGCCCGAACAAGGGCAAGACGTATTTGCTCAAAACTGAATCCATCGCCCGCACCTGCTGCAGCAAGCATTGCAGTCTCTACGCCGGCTCCACCAGCGAGCAGGACATTGACAAGATCGAGATACACGGCAACAGCCAAATCCATGTCGGCCCGACGAACTTTTGCCGCGCTTACCACTTCCTTAACTGGTAGATACCAAGTCAGACACGGAGCTACAACACACAAGCCGAAGAGAATTAGTGGTGGTGGAGAGTCCCCCAGTACGCACCAAAGAAAAGTCACTGTCAAACCACAGACTGTTGCTGCAATCACGCGCTGAAATGATCTGCGAATGAACTCAACATCAATTATTTCTAGGAGTTCGAGATCTGCGATTGCAGGTAGGAAAAAACTCATGGCAAAACTTCTACTTGTCGGCCAGATAGGAACCTGGCTGGAGTTCTAATCTGTGCAATTTTTTGCAACCACCAAATCGAACTTGCAAATAAGAGGCAGATGCACACAAGAACGAGCAAACCTTCCGCCGAGCCAAAGGGAGCGAGATATGGGCGATTGAATATGAAAAGCCCAGCGATGAAGGCCACCACTACCCCAGTGATAATTCGGACCGCAGCGCGAGAACGAGCACGAGAGACCCAGATTCGTAAATACAAATGACACTCAGATCGAGCACATTCACTGAGATGACCGAGCAGTTGTCCAATGTCTCGTGTTTGATGTTGCGCAGTGGTGACAAGGGCGGCAACAACAAAATCGCATGTGGGATGTGCAACGTCGTCCGCAAATCGTCGAAGTCCATCTTCAAGAGATCCATATCTCAGTGATGCGACAAGTCTGCGAACCGGCGCAGCAATGGCTCGGGGCGAGTGAAGCTCGGTCGCAATAATTGCTTGCTCTAATCCGGATGATGCCGAAATCGTGTCTCGGAGATTTTCTGTCCACATGGCAATTGCTTCTACTAAGTCGCGTTGATCATCTGCTTGTCGCCTTCGGACCGTACGATCGCGCAATGCGCCACCAATTACAGATATGCCACCAGATCCCCGAATCATTACAAGAAGACCGGATGCCAATAGAAGTCCAACTATTAGTTGACTTATCAACTCCATGAGAGTTCCCTGGGGCGAGGAAAACCGTGTTCCTCTAACTGAATCGCCGTTGCGCTACGCAGAGCCACAAACTGGGGTGTGCTGCTGTGAATTGCATACACCTCGTTTGACACAATTGAGGTGCCGTCGGCATCAACAACTTCGTGTATTGAAGTAATTCGACGAGCATTGTCACGAACTTCAACATGCACAACAAAATGTATTGCACTTGCAATGAGTAAATTCACAGTCTCAGTTGGGACTCCGGTAGATGCCATCGATACGTAGGCCAGAAGTTTTGGAAATACGGAGCGTGCACTATCCGCATGCAAGGTGCACATTGACCCGTTATTTCCCTGGCTCATCGCAAGCAACATCGGGAAAGCTTCACCACCTCTCACTTCCCCTACGACCACCCGATCTGGGTCCATCCGAAGCGCCATGCGAGTCAGATCAGCCATAGAGATTTCGCCATGACCTTCGATATTGGCAGCGCGTGCTTGTAATGCATCATGATCAGGATGTGCAGACTGAAAATGTTCAATTCCTAATTCATAGGCATCTTCAATTGTCACAATTCGCTCGTGTGGACCGATTTCATTAATCAGTGCTCGAAGCAAAGTTGTTTTCCCGGAACCAGTACCACCCGCAACAATTATGTTTCTTCTACTTCGCACAGCTGCTGCCAAAAATCGAGCCACTTCAGGATCCATCATCCGTTTTTCAACTAACTCACTAAGTGCAGAAAACTCAAACCGATGTCGTCGAATGACCAATGTTGGATGCGCTGAGATTTCCATGGCGGCAAATAGTCGCGAACCATCCGGCAGTTGAAGATTCAGTTCTGGGTGTGCCGGATCAAAGCGTTGTTCACGGTGTCCCATACGAGATGCAATTCGTCGAATGAGGTCTACAAGTTCGCTATCCGATTGCACTATGGGAGGACACTCACGACGTTGTCCTGTTCGAGTCTTTATCCACACAGGATGATTTCCACGAACATGGATGTCGGAAATATCTTCGTCTTCAAGAAGTGGCTCAAGCCTCCCCAGTCCGAGAACTTGTGCGATTGCCTCGTCAATGATTTGTCGATCATTAACTTCAGGAATTGCATCAAACCCCCACGCATCAAGCGGACGAGACCTAGCCATCACGCCTGCGGCTGTTAAGCGTGCCATCTGCCGTTCTTCATCAATCGTTGGAGGCAACTGATCTTCGTTGTGTCGTCGTACTCGATCGTCAGCCAAAGCACTGGCGATTGCACGCGCAACTTCTGGAATTGTGGGTGCTGAACTGTTCATAGTTCTTTGCCCTTAACAATCGCGAGATGAACCGGGCCAGAAGCAGCAATTGCAGTGGCAATGCTCTCTTCGCTGCGCATCGTGATGACAAACTGATTATTCATGTCAGTTGGTGCGGTCACTGATTGAACAACTGTGATTTCTTTAAGGCTTCGAACGGTCCCGGATCCGTCACTGCCCGGAGTAACTACTACTCGAACAGTGTCACCTGGCGCTATTGACGGAGGGAAATTGCCTGGATTGATTGCAACAGCCACCAATGCTTCACCTGACATCAGATTCAAACGACTGTCCACCACAGTTGATTCACTCAGAACGGAATCTGCAGTAATTGCGGGCGACTTATTTCCTCCCCGAAAAAGAAACGCCAGCAAGATGCTTGCCAACACAACAATCACTCCAATCAGAAGTTCTGCTTTCCCCCGATTTGGGGTTTTTGAAACGCCAGATGTTGGTGCTGTCTGTGGCGATCGTAGAACTGACAATCGTTCAGCTATTCCTGGTGCCCCGTAATTATTAGACGCTTCTGACATCAAAATCTCCCTCAAATTTCACAGGCGATTGTCTTCACGCCTTATGTGTGGATTGAGAAGGTACGAAAGGAAGAAATCATTTACCAGTCAGGGTCAAGAAAAATCTTTGCCATGCACATTTAGGCTTATTTGTAGGTCTCAGGGGGTTAGAGCTGTCCGCGGTCTAGGCGAGAAAAGATAGATACTGCAGTCGTTTGGAGTTCGTCTCGATCTGCAAGTTGTTGAGCTGCACGTACTTGGCGGGCGACACGTGGGTTTCGTACGAAGCGATCTTCGTGGCGAAGGAAAAAGTCCCAGTACAAAACAGTGAATGGGCAGGCATCTTCGCCCACACGTTTCTTGCGGTCGTATGCGCAACCTTTGCAATGGTCGCTCATGCGATCTATGTACGCACCACCACTTGCATACGGCTTGGTGGACAACATGCCGCCATCTGCATATTGAGACATGCCAATAACGTTCGGAACCATTACCCATTCGGCTGCATCGACGTAACTGTTCCACATCCATTCCGTTAATTGCTGCGGATTAATGCCGGCAATCA
>WLSJ01000011.1 GCA_009705865.1 Actinomycetota bacterium
ATAGTCAAAGCAGGAGACAAAGTACCTTCCGGCCCAATTTCATTTACTGCTGCCATTGTTGAAGCACCCCGTCACTTTGTGCTCGAGATTCGGTCACTCGGTAAGAAACGACCAAAACTTCACTTCACACTCGCATACGAGTTACGTGATGACCCGCAGGGAACTCGTTTAGTCACGCGCATGCGATCTCGCATCGACTTTCCTTTTGGTTCGCTTGTCGAAAAGCTAATCCTTGGCCCGGGCGATGGCTTCATGCTTCGCCGCCAACTACTCACCATCAAAAAGAACGTCTCACATAACGCCGAACATAATTAGCAACTCAGGAAACAGTCAACGTTGCCAACATCGTTGGGTGAATATGACAATGAAACGAATACTTGCCCGGCTTTAGTTGCGGCAACGCAACGGTCTTACCTGCCGCAACGTCAACTCCGAATGACTCATCCATAAACATCAAGTTGTGTTCTACGGAATCATTATTTGCCAGCTCAATGTGATCTGTTTGTGACACAGAATCAGGGACAGAAAATTCCATGTTTTCAATGGTGATCTGAGCGACTTGAGACGACTGTGGACTGGTGGTGCTGCTACTGCCACCACAACCAAAAAGCACAAAAGATAAAACAAGTGCAAAGCGAAATCTCATGTGGCACATCGTACATTGCGGAAAAAGACCACCCAAAGCATGGGACTTCTCAAAAAAGTTCATGCAATTCCAACAGTGTGACAATAGGGACACACCTGCGTTTCACCACCACCCAGGGCGCCAGATAAAGTCCTTAGGAATGAAAAATGGCACTATTCGCGTCGGGCTCCTTGCTTATGGTGCAATCGGACACGAACACAACCTGGCAGTGCAAAACACTGAAGGTCTTGAACTATTGGCCGTGTGCGATACAAATCCACAGCGCATTGAAGCTGCTCTTGAACTTGCGCCGAAAGCCACAGCTTTCGGTGATGCCACAGAGATGCTGAACTCTGGCCTTCTTGACCTTGTGGTCATCTCTACCCCGCCGAATAGTCACTATGAATGGGCCAAAGAATCACTGTCGCGTGGCATTCATGTGGTTCTTGAAAAGCCAATGGCGCTCACTGCTGACCAGTGCGATGAATTGATATCGATTGCAGCAGATAAGAACCTCATGTTGGTGGTGTATCAGAACCGCAGATTTGATGATGACTTTGTGACGATGCGCGAAATCGTTCGTTCCGGTGAAATTGGCGATGTGTACCACTACGACAGCTTTGTTGGTGGGTATTCACGGCCATGCGATTATTGGCACTCAAACGCCGAAGTCTCTGGTGGTGCAATTTTCGACTGGGGCAGCCATTTCTTTGATCAGATTCTGAACATCATTCCGGACGATGTGGCTCATGTCAGCGGGCAAAATCACAAGCGCGTATGGACTCATGCAACAAACGCAGATCACGCCCATGTCACGGTGACATTTACGAACGGCAAGCAAGCAACGTTTGTTCATTCCGATCTTGCGGCCGCACGCAAGCCAAAGTTCTATGTATTAGGTACCGAGGGAGCAATCATTGGTGATTGGGACCCAGCAGGTGAGCCAGCGGTCGCTGACTTGCCTGCAATATTGACTGTGCACCACGTCGATGGAACATCGCGCATTGCGACATTGCAGCCATTAGAACCGCACGAATTCCACCGCTCAATCGTTGAGTTCATCAACAATGGAACGCCAATGGAAGTCAACGCATTGCAATCTCGCAATGTTGTGGCAATTATGCAAGCAGCCGAACAGTCAGCCATGCAGAATGCACTGCCAGTCACACCTTCGCTTCGTCGGTCGTAGCTAGTGACAGTGAATTGGGGCTTTCTTGGCGCTGGCTTTGTTGCTAGTCGTGGTCTTGCGCCTGCTGTTCATGCATCACGTGGAGCACATTTGTATACCGTCGCTAGCCGTGACGAGAAACGATCAGCAACTCTTGAACCTGAGCGGGTTCATGCAACATATGACGACTTATTGGTTGATGAATCTGTTGATGCTGTGTACATCAGTTTGTCGAACAGTCAACATATTGAATGGGTAACGAAGTCGATCGAGGCTGGCAAACATGTTCTCTGTGAAAAGCCACTTGGGCTAAATGCCAAAGAGACCGAAGCGATGTTTGATGTTGCAACCAACAATGATCGACTACTAATTGAAGCAGTATGGGGCAGATGGCATCCACGTTTTGCCCGCATGGTTGACATTGTGACCAGAGGAGATATTGGCGATCTTGAACACATCGAGACTGCGTTCACTTTCACTTCAGAAATGACAGACAACTACCGCCTCAGCCCGGATATGGGTGGTGGTGCCTTACTTGATGTGGGTTGTTACCAAGCCCACGCATGGGTGGCACTTACTCAGGGGGCAACTGACCTCTCAATTACTGAACTTGCGCGCACAGTAGGGCCAACCGGTATTGATCTCACTACTGATGTGAACGTGCGCATTAACCATGTGACAACAGCGCACGCTGTGAGCTCATTTGCATTACCAAGCAATCAACAGTTCATAGTTCGTGGATCTAATGGCCAGATCAGCACTGAATCAGGCGAAGCTTTCACAACATGGAACGAAGCCAGTTCACTGTTAGTCAATGGCGTGCGTGAAGACTTTCCCGTCACTAACGCTTTTGTTGAGATGGTCGAAAACGTCAGCCGAGTAATTGATGGCGATTCTGGATGGGTAGTGCCAAGCGCAGATTCAATCCGTGTGGCCCAGATTCTTGATGTAATTGCATCCACAAAAACCAATCAAGAATAACTTCAACTAGAAATTGTTACAAGTGCGCTGAATCCAGCGTCCTGCTTTTTCAACAGCATCAGTCGCTTCAGGAATCATTCCGGCTGCAGCTTGAAACACATGTTGCATTTCTGGAAAGACTTCCAGAAGAACTGACACTCCAGCATGAGCAGCTTTCACCGCGACACGAGTGGAGTCATCAAGAAGAGCTTCATCACCACCCACTTGGATATATAGCGGCGCAATCCCTGTGAAATCTCCATTCAATGGCGCAGCATACGGATCGTTTGCTGATGCACCGTTAAGAAACATGGCTGCCATAAGACCCAATGCGTGACGATTCACCATGAGATCAATGCCAAATTTTGAGTCCATGGATTCCCCAGTGCCTACAAGGTCAACCCACGGAGAAAAAACAACTGCACCTGCAGGTTGTGCAACTCCATCGCGCTTTGCTGCAAGAAGAAGCGCGAGCGACAGCCCGCCACCAGCTGAGTCACCAGAAATCACAATCTTTGATGGCGCATACCCCTGTTTCAAGAGCCATTTATACGAGATCATTGCATCAGTGATTGAGGCGGGATGAGGATTTTCAGGAGCTAAGCGGTAATCAACGCTAAGAACATTGCAATTGCTTTGTACTGCAAGATGTGCGGTGAGTTTTCGATGTGAATGTGCACTTTGCAACACATACCCACCTCCGTGGAAATACAGAACTACAGAATCCGTTGCAACGCCTGCTGGCCGCAGCCATAAAGCCGACAATCCATCAACATCAACTTCTTCAATTGCAACGCCATCGGGCATCGTGCCGATTGTTTCTAAAACCGCTACGGAACCTGCACGCATTTCTTCAAGCGTCGGGACCGCTGCTTCTGACCCAAGAGCCGCCTCTTGGTATGCCTTTACTTGTTGAAGATACGCTTCTGCTTCTTTACTTGCCATGGGACAAATTATTGCACATCAAAAGTGACAACTATTTCGCCGCTGGCCAAGCCGAATACTTCCGAGTATCTCTCATACACTTGCCACAATGAGTGAGTCGGCAACCCTTAGTAATTGGCTTGAGCCGCCCCACAATCGTTGGGCTTTCCATCATGTGGCAGACATTCTTGACACTGTGTCCATTTCCAACATGTCAAGCGAAACCACTGCTCTCCCCCGAGAATTCGTAGACCTTAATGCTGTGCCATTCACTGCCGCTGACGGGTCCACAACAACTTGGGGACGTCACCTCAGCGAAACTTTTTGTGACGCGATCTGTGTCATACATAAGGGAACAATTGTTGACGAGAGGTACTTCAACAACCTGAACGACGAGAGTCAACATTTACTCATGAGCGTCACAAAATCAGTGACAGCTGCAGCGTTAGGTATTTCCATTGGCCGAGGGTTGCTTTCCATTAATGACCTTGTCACCGACATTGCACCCGAGTTTGCCGGCACAAGCCTTGATGGATGCACTGTTCGCCACCTCATTGATATGACAGCTGGAACTGAGTTTGTTGAAAACTATGACTTATACAGTGACCCAGATGCTGACAATCCGCTGCTTGAATATGAAAGACAATCAGGTTTTCGACCATTGGGAAATCGATCTGTAGTCGGGGTAATGAAACACTTCGTTACATATCCCCTTGCGCGACCTCATGGTGAAATCTTTGACTACCGTTCGCCCCTGACAAATATCGTGGCTCGCATCATTGAAATAGTTAATGGCATGTCGTTTCAGGAAGTTCTCTCGCGCGATGTTTGGACTTCGTTCGGAATGGAACACCCCGCCAACATCTCTGTTGACCCTCTCGATTTCCCCATTGCAGAAGCTGGCATGTCGTGTACGGTTCGCGACCTTGCGCGATTTGGTCTGGCGTATCTCAATAATGGGTCTCTGAACGATCGGCGCGTACTTCCTGAGCCGTGGGTTCGAGAGACTCGTGAAACAGATGACATTGCGCGCGCTTGTTATGTTGACGCTCTAGAAGCTGAACTCGCAGAAAACGATGACAGCCCTCAATGGTATTCGTACCACAATGCATTTTGGGTCAAAGAACCTGGTGCTGAATTCACTGGGTGGGGCATATTCGGTCAATTCATTTGGGTACACCAACCAAGCGAGACAGTAATTGCACGATTCTCTACCTACCCCGCAGCATCATCGCCTGCACTTACTTCTGAAACCTTGCGAGGCTTCAATGCAATCGCCAACTTTCTGACTACCCAATCTTAAAAACCACGCACCGGACGCACATAATGGGGCAGAATGATTGAGATGGCTCGTGAGATTCGCACTGATACGTACCTCGGCACTGTGGTGCACGTGGTGGCTGATCGCCAGAACAGGCCTAACTTGCCAATTGCCGGATGTCCCTTTTGTGTCGGTGGGCTGGAATCCCCTGATCCTTATTCGGTGCGGGCGTTTGCAAACCGTTGGCCAGCATTAGATGAGGGTTACTGCGAAGTGGTGCTCTACTCACCTGACCATGAAGCAACATTTGGAACACTGACGAACGACGAAGCACTGTCGGTTGTGAATCTGTGGGCAGAACGCACACAAGCATTGCGCGAAAAGCCGAATGGTGAATATGTAATCGTGTTTGAAAATCGCGGTGCAGAGATTGGCGCAACGATTTCGCATCCTCATGGTCAGATCTACGCGTTTGATCATGTTCCCCCGCGACCAGCACGCATGATTGCTGCTGGTTGGGAACCCGAGGCCTCAGCCGGTGAACTTCTGATTCTCGAAATCGACGGATGGCGGGTGTACAGCGAATACGCAGCGGTCTACCCCGTGTCGCTTCGTATTGCACCGGTGCACCGCATTACAGACCTTGCAGAAATGAATGCCGTTGACCGCGCAATTCTTGCTTCTACATTGGTTCGAGTATTTGCAGCACTTGATGCGCTCTTTGATGCACCACTTCCCTACATGATGTGGATCAACCAAGCGCCCCGTACACCTCAGGATTGGCCAGAGGCTTGGTTCAACATTGAAATCGTGTCACCATGGCGCGCACAAGGACTCCCCCGATTTATTGCAGGTGTCGAAGTGGCCAGTGGTGAATTCTTTAACCCCGTTAATCCTGCAGATGTCGCAACGCGCCTTCGGGCGCTGATGTAATGAAAGTTCGTGCGCCAGGGCGCGTCAACTTAATTGGCGAACACACCGACTACACAGGTGGCCTTGTGTTTCCCATGGCAATTGACCGTTGGACAACAATTGAATTCGAAGAATCGGACAGTGGAATATTCCTTGAATCCGCAAACGAAGAGGAACTTGTTTCGCTTGATGCAACGCAGCCATTTGATGTAGGTATGTCACCGCAATGGGGTCGATACGTCGCAGCAGTTGCGTCACTTCTTGCGTCTCCTCGTGGAATTTCTGGCCATATCAGCACCACCATTCCGGTTGGTGCCGGCTTGTCATCTAGTGCTGCACTAGAAATTGCAGTTGCACTCGCTCTTGGTTCTGAATTATCCGCCAAAGAACTCGCACAACTCACTCAACGTGCAGAACACATGGCTACGGGAGTCCCCACAGGGATTATGGATCAACTTTGTATTGCTAGTGCCCAACATGGTCACGGAACACTGATTGATTGTGCGACTTTAGAAGTAACTCACATACCAATTCCTACGGACATCAAGATTGTGGTTCGATTTATCGCACACCGCACCCTTGTTGGCTCTGCATATGCAGACAGAGTTACAGAATGCGCAAAAGCAGAATCTCTGATCGGCCCCTTACGTGATGCATCACTTGCGGATCTTGCAGCGATTACAGATGCAACTATTGCAGCCCGAGCACAACATGTGATTTCTGAAAATTTGCGCGTAAGAGCTTTTGCAGACGCATTAACAAGCGGTGACTACTCCACAGCGGGCACAGTTATGACTGAAAGTCACCGCAGTTTGGCTACTGACTTTGCAGTGTCTAATGACCTCATGGATGCAGCAGTACGCGAGATGAACGACACAGCTGGCGTGTTTGGCGCCCGCATGACCGGTGGTGGATTTGGTGGTTGCATTGTTGCGCTGTGCGACCCTGATGCGGTTGTCGAAGGTTGGCACGTGCAGCCCGTAGCTGCTGCTCATCGTTTGACTTAGCGATACGACACAACATACGCAAACGTATATTCACCCGGCGCAATCAGATATTTCGCTAACGTGTCCGGCCCACAACTGGCCGTGCCGACGCCTCGATGTTTAATATCAAGATGCACATTCAACGCAGGTTGACGTACTAGTTCTGCTTGTTCATTGGCAACGAATAAGTCATGGGCTGAATGATGTACTGCAGACATATGTAATAGACACGCATCTGCCTCTACGCGTAATACATGGCCCTTCTTCATGTCAATGAATTCCATCCATCGACAATCAGTACGCAAACCAAATTCTTGTGGCACCAGATACGGCAACTCATCAGGCGTGCCTTCGTACACACCGACCATTGCAGACGATTCACGATCTGGGTAACACTCGTGCGGTCCATTGCCATACCAACGCACCTGCGTAAACCTTGCTGGAATACTAAACATTGCGCCAACACGAGGTACATCTGCCATATCTTCTGGAACTACAACTGTGTGTTCATACCTCACGGCTCCACCAGTGAGTTCCGTAATAGAGGTGGAACTCTCCACCATGTCAGCATCATCAGTGGCGATGCCTTGTTGTGACCATCGTGCAAGAGACCTGCCCCCACCGTGATGTTGATCCATCATTTTGAATCCGTCGTTATCTGTTGGCGCTCGCCACAGTGTTACTTGAGGAGAAATGTCAATGGGCAAGATTGAAGCATTAGGAATTGTTGCTTTGACAGGTGACGTCTTACGCAATGTCACTTGATCCCACGACACCACATGACCTTTGGGCGCCCATGACATATCGCGCGCCAGTGTCCATGTCACGGACAAAAATACTTCGTTTGCTTCGTGAGGAATAATGACCGGAATGTCTACTTTTGCAGACGAGTCCGCTGCAATTTTGGGCACGGCAAGAGCGCCGGACTTTGCAACAACACCATCAACGACTAATTCCCAGGTTGCTTTGTACGCAGACAGATCTGAAAACCATTGTCTGTTACGGATGACTAACTGAGGATTCTTGTTTTTGCTCTTTAGTTCAACTGAGATGGGACGATGCACCCAAGCAAGCTCTCGCATCACAGGGTGAGGCGCCATATCTGCGTGAATGAGACCATCAGCTACAAAGTTGCCGTCGTTTGGTGTGTCACCAAATTGTCCACCATAGGCAAGGCGCGTGGTGCCATTCGGCAAACACTGCGTAATGCCGTGGTCTTTCCATTCCCATACAAAACCACCCTGTAGGCCAGGTGTGTTTTCAAATGCTTCCCAGTAGTCGGCCAGTGACCCGTTCGAATTACCCATGGCATGGCTGTATTCACACATGATCAAAGGCCGTGTGCCATCGCCAGATTTTCCGTAAGCGACAACGTCATCAATAGTGGAATACATCGGGCACACCACATCAGATGACATGAGCCCGCCATCTACCCAACCGGCATGAAACACTGCGCCTTCATAATGAAGTGGACGCGATGGGTCGTATGTGCGAATCCACTGTGATGCAGCGTCGTGCACCGCGCCATACCCTGATTCATTGCCAAGCGACCACATGATGATGCTTGGATGATTCTTATCGCGCTCCACCATGCGGCTGATACGTGACATCCATGTGGATCTATATGCAGGGTCGTGACACAAACTGGTGTTCCATGCATGACTTTCAGCATTTGCTTCATCAATGACATACAGACCCAATTCATCGCACAGATCTAAGAATCGCGAGTCATTGGGATAATGCGAGCAACGTACGGCATTCACATTGTGCTGTTTCATTAACACGAGATCTGCTCGCATGTCTTCAACGTCGACTGCTTTGCCTTTGTCGGGGTGGTGGTCGTGTCTATTAACTCCGTGAATCATGACGCGTTCACCGTTAACTAGCAGTGAACGTTTGCGAACTTCCACACTGCGAAAGCCAGTAAGGACAGACGCAACTTCTGTAACTTCACCGGCTGGGTTCAATAACTGCACGATCACGCGATACCGCATGGGGTTTTCTGCAGACCACAGATCAACCTTCGGAATATCCCATGACAGTTGGGCCACATGACCGGCGAATACGTATGGCACATCAAACCACGGGACTTCAACTGAATGAGTTACGCCGATGCGCTTTCCCTTCATGGTTTCAAGATGAGCAACCGCAGTCCATCCGCGTTGCAATTTTTGTTCATGCGGAACATTGAGATGCACACGAATGCCAAGAGTTCCCACTGGCGAAGTGCGCAATGACTTACGAATGACTCCGGCATCAACACGCACATCATTAATACCGATTAGTGCTTGGGACGTGAGAAAAACTTCTCGGTGGAGGCCGGCCATCCACCACTGGTCTTGATCTTCAAGGTGGCTTTGTGCAGAGTATCGACACACCACGATTGCTAATTCATTCTTGCCGCCCTTTAGCGCAGCAGAAATGTCATATTCGCTGGGAAGCCTGCTATCTGTTCCGTATCCAACAAATGCACCATTGACATAGACCAAGTGCACGCTCTCGGCTCCGCCAATGTGCAGAACTGTGCGGCGATCTTTCCAATTCTTTGCAACTGTGAATGTTGAGCGATGCACAGCAGTAGCAACTGTTGGCGGTAACGCAGGCGGGCGTCCCTTCCATGGCATTTGCACGTTGGTGTAATGCGGTACATCACCGAGACCTGCAAGAGTCCAGTTTCCTGGCACTGAAATTGACGTCCAGGATTTTGTGTCATCTGTTATTGCCGATGCAGGCACATCGTTCACGTCTTCAAAGCGTGCAATTTTCCATTGACCATTGAGTGACACGAACCATGGACTCTTCTCACGGTCGCCCGCACGTGCCATATCAATATCGGGATACGTGGTCTGTAGTGACCGCATAGGCAGGCGGTGCATCTGCGCAATCTCGGGATCAGCCCAAGGTTTGACAAAACTTGTATCAAAAATTGACATAACTACATCTTTCCACGCCGCCCCAGGACTACGGTTCTCCAAGTGATTTCTTCTCTAACCTCCTTTTGTAACGACCTATGGGCCATGGCAAAGCGCCATGTGATCCTCGCTTCGACTCTGGTTTTTCTATGCCTCTTCTTTATGGGATTCTCGTACTACATCGGGTTTGTCCAGATGTCTGTACTGCTAGCCCCGGTCGCACTGATTGCATGGTGGATGATTCAACGACGCGGACCTAAAACCGGTAGCGCTGAAGTTCTCTCGGTTGTCTCATCGATTGCCATTGCATTTGTCGCAGTATTCGCTCTGATTCAAGCTGTCCCCTACGGACGCAGCCACTCGAATGGGCCAGTGACGGGCGAACCACAATGGGCGACACCGCAAACTCGTGAGTTAATGGTTCGCGCGTGTTTTGGTTGTCATTCCAATGAAGTGAAGTACCCGTCATACGCCAACATTGCGCCTATCTCGTGGGCAGTACAAAGCCACATTGATGATGGCCGTGGGAGTGTCAACTATTCAGAGTTCAGTGCCAATTCACGTCGTGGCCGCAACACGCTGCGAGTTATTCAGAGCGGATTCATGCCTCCTAGCTACTACACCCGATTTGGCCGCCACCCAGAAGCAAAACTGACTGCCGAAGAAATGAAGACACTCATTGCTGGCCTCGAGGCAACGCCGGGGCTACACCGATAATTCCCCGAGCGATTGCTCGACGATCGCCATGCCATAAGGTTTGCACCATGAGTGCGACCAATAAAGAGGCATTGACGGAAGCGTCGATACCTACATTGTTGATGTGTCTTGCTCAACTCACTGGCGATGACAAGTGGTTGCGCGAACCATATCTTCCTCGTCGCGACACCAACTTGTTTCACGACGAGACCGGCGGATTGCCCGACGAAGTGCAGAATGATGTTCGCGCGGCTATGGCTGCAGTTCTTGATGAGTTGAATGCCGGCACACGTACGGTGCCCACCGACATCGACCCTGAACAGTTCGTCACCATGATGCGCACCTGTGTTGCCGAACAAGTGACTCCTGAATATGCGCCGATGTTGTTAGAAGAATTGGGATTCATTGATCGTGATGTGCACTGGTCAACCTCGCTTCCCCCCACATTGCCAGCCGGTTTTCGTGTGCTTGTCATTGGTGCAGGATTTGCAGGAATCTGTGCAGCTATCAAACTGGGTCAACTTGGCATTCCCTATGTAGTGGTGGAAAAGAACTCAGACATTGGTGGCACATGGTTTGACAACAACTATCCCGAGGCTGGCGTTGATACGCCCAACCATTTCTATTCCTATTCTTTTGCACCGAACTCACGCTGGAACAACTACTTCTCCAAGCGTGCCGAGATTTCCAAATACGCCCATGATGTTGCCGAGCATCACAACATCATCTCCAATATTCAATTTTCAACAGAAGTCTCTTCGTTGCATTGGAATAACAAGACCGCAACATGGACTGCATCAATCGTTTCCAATAGCAGCACCCGCAGTGAAGAATTCCCCATTGTCATTACCGCAGTGGGTCAATTGAATAGACCTAACTTGGCACCAGCCCGAGGAATTGAAGAATTCAACGGTGCATGGTTCCATTCATCACAATGGGATCATTCCGTTGACCTTGCGGGTAAACGTGTCGCAGTTATTGGTACGGGGGCAAGCGCAATGCAGTTCATGCGCACAGTTGCCGAGACTGCCGGTGAAGTAACTATTTATCAACGGTCACCACAATGGATTCGCCCGAATTCTGATTATCACCGCACAGTGTCAGATAGTACGAAATGGCTCCTTGAGCACGTTCCGTTCTATGCAGAGTGGTATCGCTTTGGTTTGTTCTGGCGATTTGGAGATGGACTACTAAATACGTTGCGTCGTGACCCTGAGTGGCCATTCCCTGAACGTTCCATGAATCGTCATAACGATCGCCACCGCGAACAGATGACTGATTTCATTCTCGCCGAATTAGACGGTCGCCAAGATCTCCTTGAGAAATGTCTACCTACATATCCCCCATACGGAAAACGTATGTTGGTCGACAACGAATGGTTCCCTACCCTGCGGCGCAACAATGTGCATCTGGTAGCCGAAGCAGTTGACTACATAACTACAACAGGAATTGTTGACGCATCAGGAACAGCGACTGATTTCGATGTGATAATTCTTGCCACCGGTTTTCAAGCCGGAAACCTTTTGTCGCCCATTGATATCCGAGGCAAATCTGGAACTGCATTACGTGAGGTATGGAGTACAGATAATCCGAAGGCATATCTTGGCATCACAGTTCCTGATTATCCGAACATGTTTATGTTGGTTGGGCCAAACACGTTTGTAGCTCATGGCGGCAGCATTATTTTCCAAGCTGAATGCGCAATGCGATATGTCTCTGATTGTCTTGTATCAATGGTGCAGGAACAGATCTCAAGTGTTGAAGTTCGTTCAGATGTACACGATGAGTACAACAATCGTGTCGATGCAGAACATGATGAATTGGTGTGGGCACACCCAGGATTACATAGTTGGTACCGCAATGCACAGGGCAGAGTGTTTTCACCGATGCCGTGGCGTTTTGTTGACTACTGGAAAATGACTCACGACTTCACGCAATCTGAATACGTAGTTACTCGATGACTCAGCCGTTCAACATGAACGGAGGTATCCATGAGATTCCACTTCCTACTAGTACTGGCAGACTCTGGCTGTGTGGCAAGCATTACATCGGCCCGAACGTTGAAGAAGTGCTTGCGCAATGTGATGATGCAATAGCCGTATGTCTTGTGCAAGAACACGAACTGGCAGACAGGTACCCCTCTTACATTGAATGGCATGAAACTCATGCCGGCACACGAGGCATATGGAACCCCATTGACGACTTGTCATACCCCCCATTTGATGAAGTGTTTGGTTTTGTAGGCACCCTCAGTGATCACTTAACTAATGGTCAATCATTAGTGGTGCACTGTGCCGCAGGTATCGGAAGAGCTGGCACCACCGCAGCGGCACTTCTGATGATGCAGGGAATGAATTCATCTGATGCACTGACTCATGTGCGCGAATATCGACCAATGGCCGGCCCAGAAGCGGGAACACAGAGCAAATTCATTGCAGATCTCGCATTGCATTTAGGTGCCTAAATCACTTCCTGCGGCTGGGGTAACCTAGATCAACATTGAAATCACACAATCACGTGTGCGTAGTGCTGGAAGTATCATGAATATCCTCGTTGTGGGAGCTGGTGGAGTTGGGGCCTCAATGGCCTCTATTGCTGAGACTCGGGGGTTCTTTGATTCCTTTGTGTTAGCCGACATTTCAAAGGAACGTGCTGAACAAGCGGTTGCTGACCTTGATGATCCTGGGAAATTTTCTGCTGAAACGGTTGACGCTGGTGACGTGAAAGCACTCATCGCACTGATTACACGGACCAAGGCTGACATTGTGATCAACGCATGCGATCCGCGTTTCAACGAACCAATCTTTGAAGCTTGCTTTACAGCTAAATGTAATTATCTCGACATGGCGATGAACCTCAGCGAGCCTCATCCAACTAACCCATACGAAGAAGTCGGCATCACGTTGGGGCATGCTCAATTGGCAGCGCATGAAGAATGGAAAGAGCGAGGGCTTCTTGCACTTGTTGGCATGGGCGTTGAACCTGGACTCAGCGATATTTTTGCACGCTATGCCGCTGACCATTTGTTTGACGAAGTTCACGAAATGGGAGTACGCGACGGTTCCAATCTGTCAATTGACGGATACGACTTTGCGCCCACATTTTCTATCTGGACCACTATTGAAGAATGTCTGAACCCACCCATTGTGTGGGAAAAAGAACGCGGCCTGTACACCACTGACTGTTTCAGTGAGCCAGAAGTGTTCCACTTCCCTGCTGGCATTGGTCCGGTTGAATGCGTCAACGTGGAACACGAAGAAGTGCTTCTCATTCCGCGCGAGGTTGATTGCAGTCGTGTCACGTTTAAATACGGCCTGGGCGCAGAGTTCATTGACTGGCTCAAGACGTTTGCGTATTTGGGTCTTGACTCCACCGAAAAGATTCGCGTTGGCAATGTGTCTGTCTCGCCACGTGATGTACTGGCTGCAGTATTGCCAAACCCCGCAACACTTGGTCACCTCATGCACGGCAAAACATGTGCAGGCACGTGGGTGCGCGGAATATATGACGGTGCCCCTCGCGAGGTGTATCTCTATCATGTTGCCGATAATGAAACCACGATGCGCGAATGGGGTTCGCAAGCTGTGTTGTGGCAGACAGCAGTGTGCCCGGTTGTTGCACTTGAGCTATTGGCAAAAGGTGACTGGAAAGCAACAGGCGTACACGGCCCTGAACATTTCGATGCAGTGCCCTTCTTGAACTTGCTCGGTGATTATTCAACACACCACGGCATTTTGGAAATGGGTCCCGGCATGTGGCCAAGTCCGAAACCAACAGGACAACCTGGTTGGGATCGCCCTGTGCGTCGCGCAATATTGCCTGCTTAGGGCTTACAAAGTTATTGCGATGCGATGCGCAATATGACGTGAACTAGTACCAACGCGAAGTTCGATATTGCCTGTCCATTGTGCCCATGCAGAAGTTTCAGGATCCCATGTTCGGTATGCATCAGGGTCAAGATCAACGTGCAACATTGTGGTTCCATGTGCGGCTACTTTCACACGTGAATAGCCAACTAATTTCTGCTCAGGTTCATCGCTAGGAAGTCCTGCGCGGTCTTTGCGATGTGCATACACCTGCACCACTTGCACGCCAGCGCGAGGCGACTCATTGTGCACTGCAACATCAACACCATGTGTTCCTGACTTTGAGGCGTCAAGGATTGAAACATGTGCGTAGCCCAAACCGAAACCGAATGGGAACATTGGTTCGCGACCAACAGTGTCATACCAGCGGTAACCAATGAGGCGACCTTCAAGGTATTTGGCAACACCATTTCGTCCGGGATGATGTTCAAATGCTGGCGTATCTTCCAAACGTCGCGGAAGCGTGACAGGAAGACGGCCAGATGGTTCAACATCACCCACCAAAAGATCTACTAACGAATCACCGAATTCCTGACCAGGAAACCATGCATAAATGACAGCCTCAACATCATTGAGCCATGGCATAGACACTGGAGATCCGGCGTTGACAATAACGATGGTGCGCTTGCTAACCTTTGCTACTTCAGAAACCAAATAATCTTGATCACCTGGCAATGCAATTGTGACGCGATCCCATCCCTCGCTTTCCCAGTCGTCGTTTGTACCCACAACGACAATGCTCACATCACACGCAGCAGCAATATTGATTGCTTCAGCCATCATGTTTTCGTTCTCTGGTGGCATTGCGCCAATAGTCAGGCCACTAAGACCTGCACCTGTTGGTGTATGGCGAACTTCCACAACAAACGAAAGAGCTTGACCAGCTTCAAGCGACACAACTGTTGTCACTTCATGCTTGCCCATTCCAAAGAATGACCCTCCTTGGGGAGCATCAGCATTGTCAATGATGACAACTCCATCAAGAATCACTCGCACTGGTGCCACTGATTCAATTCCGAACGTCCATTCACCTGAGACATCAGCAGTCAATTGCGCAGTTAGTCGCGCACCGAATGCAAAATTAGGTTCGCGACGAGTGAGCGGATCTCCGGCCCACAGAAGTCGGAACGTTCCGGTGGTACCAGTTTGTGCCGGTACAGCAGCCGGGTCTTCTAATTCACTTGGCTCAGCAAAGTAATCAAGAACTACGTTTTCCAACAAACGTGAATCAAGTTCAGGCAGCTTCTTATTGATGTTGCATCCTGGTGAATGCTGAATTGTGACTGCATGACTAAGACGTTCGGTAATGGCATCTAGTGGGTGTGACACGCGCGTCGGCGTGACATGTGCACTACCACCGCCTTGCACCATTCCACGTGAGGCATTAGGTCCGATCACTGCAATTGACTTCACTGCAGAAACATCAAGCGGCAAAACTGGAGTGCCCGCAATGCTCTCATTACGCAATAACACCATTGCTGATGATGATGCTCGGCGCAATGTCGCCATGTCATCAGCGTCTGTACGAGAAACCTCGGGCCCAGGCGGCACGTCTGTACCACCAGTACGTTCCATCAGGTTCAAAATATTGCGTGCGCAATCACGAACCAGTTCGGCTGATACTTCGCCCCGTTCTACAGCTGCAACTAGCGCATCTCCGCGATGCAATGTTGGGCCTGGCATCTCAAGGTCTAGCCCAGCAACCACACCTTCAACAGTTGAATGAAGACCGAACCAGTCACTCACGACCATGCCATCGAAGTTCCATTCACCGCGCAACACATCACGTAGCAGCCATGTTGAATCAGCAGCATATGGGCCATTAATGCGGTTATAACTAGTCATGATTGACATGACCTGAGCATCACGTACTGCGTGCTCGAATGGCAACAAGTACATCTCTCGCAATGTGCGCTCATCGATTTGAGAATCAATAGTCATGCGCTCAAATTCAGTGTCGTTACCCACGAAATGTTTGATACAACTGGCGACACCCTGTGACTGCACGCCCCGCACATATTCACGCGCTGTGATTGCAGTGAGGTACGGGTCTTCGCTCATGCATTCGAAGTTGCGGCCTCCGACTGGGGTGCGATGCAAGTTCACTGTTGGAGCAAGGTGAACACGCGCACCTTTTGCCACAACTTCTCTTCCCAGCAACTCACCAATCTCGCGCACTAGCTGCGTATCCCATGACGCGGCAATTGCGGTTCCGCAGGGAACGTTCATAGACGATGGTCCGTCAAATTTGCTTCCGCGAACACCACCAGGGCCATCGCTGACCCGCATCTTTTCTAATCCGATGCGGTCGTTTGGCACTGTGTTCCACATGTTGCGGCCGCCCAGCAACGAGACCTGCTCGGCTAAAGACATCTGGTCGAGAAGTTGTTCTACGTGCTTGCTCATTAGGCAAGATTAGCGGTGATGACTCAGAAAGGCCTTGGTGTGGTTGCGGCCCGAATTAACCATGAAGTCAAGATCAGCCTGTACTAAATCAAATGTGGTGGTGCCCACATAATCGGTGTCAATCGGAACAATGCGGTCACGGTCGCCGAGGCCTTGATTCGCTCGCGTCAGGTCTCGTGTCACCGCTTCC
Source organism: Actinomycetota bacterium (assembly GCA_009705865.1). Taxonomy (GTDB): domain Bacteria; phylum Actinomycetota; class Acidimicrobiia; order Acidimicrobiales; family Ilumatobacteraceae; genus UBA2093. Next base: position 16,907 of record WLSJ01000011.1, read on the forward strand.
AGCATGTTGAGGGCAAATTCCAACATGTTCTTTGGTGGACGAGCAGGAAAACCTACTAACTGAGTGGTGACATCAAGCCCAATGGACTCAAGGAATGAAAGGACTTCGCCAAAATCAATTGCATCATCGCCTGCGACATTCATGCGATCAAAAATGGCATCGGGTGATGTGGTTCCGAAAATAGTTGTGAGTTCTGCAGAGGTAAGTCCTCCGCTGCTAATTGCTGCGTGCAACTCGGCACGTGTGATGCGCCCGTCTGCGTTGGTATCAAAAACATCAAAATGATCAAGCAGTTTTTGTACTGGCTTTTGCATCTGGTGCCCTTTTGCTTTTTCAATTTCCTTCTCAGTGAATTCAGCGGCAGTTTTTGTGTTTGGACGCGAAGGAGTTGCCTCTTTGTCCATCCATCCGCGCGTGATGTCCGCTTCTTCAGCTGAGACCAACGTGAACCCCAGAGTATGAGGGTTGTTCGGGCTAAAGCGTGACGAACGTGGATAATGCTCACTTGCATGTTCAAGAGGTCGCATGCGGCGCAGGAATGAATCTTTAGTATCCATAGATAGCCACCATCCATCAAAGACGTGAATGGGGTTGTTGCACAACAAGCCTCCATCTACATATACCTCTGGTTCCGAATTCAGAATTTGGCTCAGGCCTGGAATGAGGTTGATCGGCTGCAACATGACCGGTAGCGACATCGACATGCGTGTCGCGACGCGTACTGGCATATTTGGAGTGGTCTTGATGTGGCAATACTCAGTCATCATGCGTGAGACATTTGTAACGGGAATGCATAATTCACGCCCACACCGTTCAAACAATTGCGCAAAGGTTATGTCTGCACTGCCTGTTGTTTCTTCCAAGATTGAACCTAGGAAGTCATACAGTTTTTGCCCCGGGTGCATACCGCGGCGTCGAGCAGCTCGAGCAAAAGATCTGAATTGTCCACCGGAACCATCTTTCGCAACTGATTCAAAATCTGCTGGAACTTTTTCCAACATGTAGTCAGTAGAACATCCTGTTGCCGCAAGCAATGCAAACATGCTTCCCACACTTGTTCCAGCAACTCTCTGAATATTCTGCGGGTAGATGCCTTCTTCTTCTAGAACTTGAAGTGCGCCGATATAGCAATACCCCTTCGCTCCACCTCCTTCAAATGTGAGGTTATGAATGCGCGATGTGCGTTCTGCTTCAGGCAGTGGTTTCTGTGTTGTGATTCGAACCGATTCAATTGGCGGCAGAGGCCGAGGGGCCACGCTTGCCTGCATCATTACCGAGGTGTTCTTTGCCATGGCGAAAAGTGTAGTTACCCGTAGGTGGGTCACTTTCCTGTCTCCCCCGTAGGCTCTTTGAGTGTCTGAATCACCTGAAATCCTGAGCGAAGCGGCCACTCGGCGCACCTTCGCCATCATTTCGCATCCCGATGCCGGAAAGACCACCCTGACCGAGAAGTTCCTCTTATATGCGGGCGCCATTCAGACCGGCGGAGCTGTGAAGGCCCGAGGCGACAGGCGTGCTGCAACCTCTGACTGGATGGCGATGGAACGCCAACGTGGAATTTCTATCTCTTCCACTGTGTTGCAGTTTCCGTATCGCGATTGTGTGTTTAATTTGCTCGATACTCCTGGTCACCGCGACTTTTCTGAAGACACATACCGCGTGTTATCTGCAGTCGACGCCGTCATCATGGTGCTCGATGTTGCAAAAGGAATTGAACCACAGACATTGAAATTGTTTGAAGTGTGTCGCGCACAAAATCTTCCCGTGATTACGTTCTTCAACAAGTACGACAGGCCAGGTCGTGACCCGTTGGAACTGCTCGATGAAGTGGAACAACAAATTGGTTTACGGCCCACTCCTGTCACGTGGCCTGTTGGTCAATCAGGTGATTTCCGTGGTGTGATTGATCGACGCACTGGCGACTTCGTGCGGTTCACTCGTGTTGCACGCGGATCATCGATTGCCCCAGAAGAGATTGTCAGTGCCGAACAAGCAGCTATTGATGAGGGCCCTGCCTGGAAGCAGGCTCTAGATGGATGCGGTCTACTTGACGCGATTGGCGCGGATTTGGATGTCGAGAGCTTCTTGGCGGGCGAAAGCACCCCTGTTTTTGTGGGTTCGGCAATCACCAACTTTGGTGTGCAAATGCTTCTTGACGCAGTGGTCGATTTAGCACCAGCACCTGCACCACGACCAGACGTTGACGGCGATGCTCGCCCATTAGAAGCTGAATTTGCCGCCTTCATTTTCAAGATTCAGGCCAACATGGACCCGAATCACCGCGATCGCATCGCCTTTGCTCGTATTTGTTCAGGCAAGTTTGAACGCGGCATGGATGTTGATTGCGCACGCACCGCAAAAAATGTGGGCACAAAATACGCCACCACAGCATTTGGTTCTGAGCGCGAAACAATTGAAGAGGCATTCCCTGGCGACGTGATTGGCCTAATCAACACATCAGGCTTACAAATTGGTGACACGTTGCACGCAGGTAAAGCTGTTTCGTTCCCAGCATTACCGCGATTTGCACCTGAAGTATTTGCTACCGCTCGCCCACTTGATTCATCTAAGTTCAAACAGTTCCGTCGCGGTATGCAACAGCTTGACGAAGAAGGTGTTGTGCAAGTACTGCGCGATCCAGACATGGGCGATGCTGACCCAGTCCTTGCAGCAGTTGGCCAATTGCAGTTTGAAGTATTGGCTCATCGTTTGCAACACGAGTTCAATGCGCCAGCTGAAATCCTGAATGCCGATTACCAAGCAATTCGCATCACAGACAAAGAATCAATTCCACGCTTACGTGAAATCGGGGGTATTCGTATTCTGCGACGCAGTGACGGAGAACTTGTTGCACTGTTCCAAAGCAAATACAGATTGCAACGTCTTGAAGCGGACGAACCTGCGCTCACACTGATTCCGATTCTTGCGGGCAGTCGGGACTGACATGATTCTGATTGATGCTGAAGGGCTCAAGGCATCTCGTCCTGGTCGTCCCTTGTTCGAAGATGTCTCTATTACGTTGAGCACCGGCGACCGTTTAGGTGTTGTTGGCTTGAACGGTTGCGGTAAAAGCACACTGTTTCGCATTCTGTCTGGCGAACTACGACCTGATGCTGGCGTTGTACGAACTGGACGTGGTGCGCGCATTGGTGTGTTGCCACAATTACCAGTGCTGCCACTTGGAACTGTGCGCGAGGCAGTGGGTGGCGGCTGGCAAGGCGAAGCAATGCTGGACAAATTGGGCATGGGTGACATGACAGATGCCGATACACGTGAATTATCTGGCGGGCAACTAAAGCGCGTTGCGCTGGCGCGTCTTCTTGCTGGCGAATGGGACTGTCTGATTCTTGATGAGCCGACAAACCACTTAGATCTTGATGCAATTGGCTTTCTTGAAGAGACGCTTGCGCGTTTCCCCGGCGGACTAGCAATTGTCACGCACGACCGCCATGTTCTTGACCGTGTCACGAACCGTGTATTGGAAATTGATCGCGGACACGCGTACTTACACATTCCCGCTGGCGAAAACGCAGGTTCCGGGTACGCGGCGTATTTGGCTGCACGTGCCGAACGCGAAGAAAACTCAGCTACTGCTGAGCAAGTGCGAAAGAACGCAGCCAAAAAGGAACTGGCGTGGTTACGTCGCGGTGCACCAGCGCGAACTGCGAAACCGAAAGCACGTATTGCGGCTGCCGAAGCATTAATTGCTAACAAGCCTGATGGCCCAGCACGTCAAGGCGAATTGGGATTAGACCTTGGCAGTAAGCGTCTTGGTTCAAAAGGCATCGAAATGCTCGGCGTTGGCTTCACATGGCCAGATGGTCATGAAGTGCTGCACGCATTTGATCATGCACTAGAACCAGGTGACCGTTTAGGAATTGTTGGGCCAAACGGGGCGGGCAAGAGCACATTGCTCGACATGATTGCAGGGCGCCTCACCCCTACCGTCGGCACTATCGATATTGGGAAAACAGTGTTGGTGGGCTATTACGACCAGTTAGGCAAAGAACTCGACTTATCAAAGCGTGTGCGCGATGTTGTTGCCGGCGACAAGGGCTCTCCTTCAGTAGAAGACCTCAACCTGATGAAGCGATTCTGGTTTGATGGCGATGCACAATTCGCACCATTAAGCACATTGTCAGGTGGAGAACGCCGACGTTTACAATTGTTGCTGACATTGATTGAACAACCCAATGTTCTGTTGTTGGACGAACCGACAAACGACCTTGACCTTGACACTTTGCGTGCACTTGAGGATTATTTGGATGACTGGCCAGGCATTGTTGTCGTTGTCAGTCACGACCGTGCATTTATTGACCGCACTGTGGAAGAGATTTTGGCGCTTGACGGTGAAGGCGGCGCTGCATTGGTGCCTGGTGGAGTTGCAACATGGTTGAAGCAACGATCTGCACGCACCACTACGCCACGTTCTGCACCGAACCAGCGATCATCCTCAACGAAGCCCGCCAAGCAAAAGTCGTCTCGTAGCCCCAGCACGCTGAACAGACTGATTGCGAATGTTGAGAAAGACATGACAAAGCGCACGACGCGCCAGACTGCGTTGTATCAAGATATTGCCGACGCTGGAAACGACCACAAGAAACTTGCCGCGTTGGGCGAAGAGCTTGCTGCACTGCAAACAAC
>WLSJ01000110.1 GCA_009705865.1 Actinomycetota bacterium
AGCTGAGGTCATGGCAGACACCGTGGCAGTAAAAGCCTTCGGAGTCATGACGTGGGTGGTGGTCATGTCGGACACGCAGGTATTGTACCTATGGCCGTAGTGCAAAATCCCCCATCCATCGGAGTCCCCATGCCCACAGCAACAATTGATCAAGTCATCGAAGCTCTTCGCCCCGTCGAAGACCCCGAATTGCACCGCTCAATCGTTGATCTTGACATGGTGCACGACATTGCGGTCTCCAGCCAAGGCGTGTCGCTCACGATCACTTTGACCGTTGCCGGTTGTCCGATGCGGAACGAAATTACGAACTTGGTCACGAATGCATTAACCCCACTTGTCAATGGCGCAGGAGTCAGCATCAATTTCGGAGTGATGACAGACGAGCAACGCCAGAACGTGCGCACCATGTTGAATGGCACGCCAGGTGCAACTGCTGGCAGTGGTCCTGCGCATGGTCATGCTGAAGGACGCGCAGTTCCGTTTGCTGCAAAAGATTCAACAACTCGTGTATTGCTGATTTCATCAGGCAAAGGCGGCGTCGGAAAAAGCAGCGTTACGACCAACCTTGCTGTTGCACTTGCTGCAAGCGGCCACACCGTGGGCATTGTTGATGCAGACATCTACGGCTATTCCATTCCGCGCATGCTTGGTGCGGAGCGCGACCCCGTTGTTATTGATGGCATGTTGTTGCCTCCAGAAAACTACGGAGTGCGTTGCATCTCTATTGGCTATTTTGTGCCAGAAGGCGAAGCAGTTATTTGGCGCGGCCCTATGTTGCACAAAGCACTTGAACAATTCCTTACTGATGTGTTCTGGGATGAACCTGATTACTTGTTAATTGACATGCCACCAGGCACCGGCGACATTGCACTAAGTCTTAGCCAATATTTGCCACGCGGTGAAGTGTTCGTTGTGACAACTCCACAAGAAGCTGCACAAAAAGTTGCACGCTTGTCAGCTGCAATGGCAAAGAAAGTCAACCTCACCGTTCGTGGTGTCATTGAGAACATGTCATGGTTCACCGGTGATGATGGCAAGAAGTATGAGCTCTTTGGCTCTGGCGGTGGTGCAGAACTTGCAGCAGAACTTGACGTGCCACTCTTGGCCCAGATTCCTCTTGTCGCGCAATTGCGTGAAGGGGGAGACGATGGCCACCCCATTGCGGCAGTTGCTCCAGAGTCTGAAGCCGGTGCTGCTTTTCATGCATTAGCGGCCCAAATTGTGGCCATGAAGCCAAAGAAAATTTTCAGCGCAGGCTTGAAGATGGTCTGACCTGTACCGTGAAGGCGCCGGTCGCCCGCGATACGACAACAAGTAATCACCAAAAGTAGAAGCAGGACATCCCAGTGGACATTCGCATCGGAATCACCCAAGCCCCCCGTGAAATCGCCATCGAGGTAGAAGATGACGCAAAGGCTCGTGAAGCATTAAAGAAATCAGTTGATGCTGCATTGAAGGGTGAAACTGCAACTTTGTGGATCACCGACAAAAAGGGCAAAGACATCGCGATTCCATCGGCAAAAATTGCTTATGTTGAAATCGGATCAACTGACGCAGAACGCCGTATCGGCTTCGGCGATTAAGAGAGACACCACCAGCGTAGGCTGGTAGGCAAGACTGGCACCCGGAAGGGAATGCCCATGTCAACAATCGGTGAACTAGCTCGCCAGCACACAGACTTGTCGAAAGAGCAGATCGGCCACCTTGTCAATTTGGCAAGTGAATGGGGAATGCTCGCAGACGTCTGTTTCGCCGACCTGTTGTTGTATGTCCCTGTTGAGGGCGACAACTGGCTTGTGCTTGCTCAGGTGCGCGCAGCGACTGGCCAGACCCTCTATCTGGCTGACTGGGTCGGTTCACAGACATCAAGTACTGAACGTCCACTCCTTGCCACTGCAATGACGACGGGCGTGCCCTGCGAAGGCGAGATCTTTATTCAAGGTGTTGTTGAAGATTGTCGGATGATGGCTATTCCGGTGCAGTTCGAAGGCGAAGTGATTGCTGTGCTGACCCGTGAATGGTCGCAACACACGGGCCGTCAGCCTGGTGAACTTGAGCGTACGTATCTTGAGATTTTCGAGAGATTCGCAGAAATGATTGTGCGTGGAGCGTTTCCGTTTGTGGGACGAGTTGCTGACTCGAGCGTTGCGCCCCGCGTTGGCGACGGCGCCATAGTTCTTGATGCTGATGCACGTGTTCGCTATGCATCGCCCAATGCCACTTCTGCGTTACATCGCGTGGGAATCAGCGCCAATGCCGTTGGTCAAACATTGTCTGAATTAGGAGTCATTGATTCGTCGGTTCGTCAGGCCTTTGAACGCCGTGAACCAGTAGTAGAAGAGTTCGAACAGACCGCAGAAGTAACTCTGTTGACACGGTGTATCCCCATTGTTGATGACATTGATGGAGAGCCAGTTGTTACAGGCGCTGTGATGTTGTTGCGCGATGTCAGTGAATTGCGTCGCCGCGATCGGTTGTTGCTGTCAAAAGATGCAACTATTCGAGAAATTCATCACCGAGTAAAGAATAACTTGCAAACAATTTCATCGTTGCTTCGCTTACAGGCGCGCCGCCTTGAGTCACCCGAAGCAAAAGCTGCTGTTGCAGAATCAGTGCGTCGCATTCGCACCATTGCATTGGTGCATGAAACATTGTCGCGTGAACCTGGCGATGATGTGGCCTTCGTTGAAATAGTTCGACCTCTACTTCGGCTCGTGGAAGAAAGTCTTCAGTCTCCAGAACGTCCGATGCGGTTCATGGTGATTGGTGACGGTGGGCGACTTGCTGCCACCGTGGTGACCCCATTGTCTGTGGTGCTGACTGAGTTACTTCAGAATGCTGTTGACCACGGATTTCCTGAAGGTGATGGCGGGGGAAATGTGGCCGTGCGATTGCAAGTGGAAGAGTCAGAACTATTGATCTCAGTCATTGATGACGGCCGGGGTATTCCGGCGGGCTTCAAATTGGCTGATGCGAAAGGCCTCGGGTTGTCCATCGTGAGAACACTGGTGACGACGGAATTGGCAGGAACAATTGAGATGCGACCTGCACATGCCGAAGAGTTGGCAGAGGTGGAGTTTGTACCGCGAGATGGAAATACCGGAACAGTGATTTTGTTGCGGGTGCCCTTACAGAGCGATTGATTTACAGCGCGCGCTGTGTGCGTGCTTGTTGAGCTGCAGTGCGACGCATGTGACGACGTTCGTCTTCTGAGTTGCCGCCCCAGATACCGGTGTCTTGATTTGTCTCAAGAGCGAACTCTAAACATTCAACTGTGACAGGACACTGGCAACAGATTGATTTTGCTTTTGCAATTTGCAACAGTGCTTGACCAGTTGTTCCGATAGGAAAGAAAAGTTCGGGATCTGTATCTCGACACGTTGCCTGATCACGCCAGGTGTAATCGGCGCTTCCAAGTGCGAGAGATGACGCGAGGATCGACACGTCGGACTTCCTTTGTTTGGGGATTAGGGCGCTAAGCGCAAAACGGGCTGGCAGCGAACTGCCAAGAGTGAACGCTACGAGCGAAGTTGGCAAGTGACAATGAAGAAAGCAAAGTTCTCAGGATGTATTTTGAAAGTAGAAAAAAACTCTGTGAAGGCGTGAGCAATATGACAAAGATTCAGGTAATAGCCCATCGGGGCGCCTCACGGGCTGAACGAGAAAACACCCTTGAAGCTTTTCGCCGTGCTGGCGCTATGGGTGCTGACGCCGTTGAACTTGACGTTCGTCGTACCCAAGATGGGCAGATGGCAATTCATCATGACGCGGTGTTGCCAGACGGCCGAGTGATTTGTGAAATAACAGCCGTGGAACTTCCAGCGCATGTGCCGTTGTTGCCAGAAGCACTTGATGCCTGCGAGGGCATGTGGGTAAACATCGAGATCAAAAATCACCCCCTTGATGCCGATTTTGACGAAAGTGATCGATTGGCGGCAACTGTTGCGCAGCATCTTTCAGATCGTGGTGAAGATCATCGCTGGTTGATTTCAGCGTTTCATCGGCCAACTGTTGATGCCATGCGTACCTTGCGCCCTGAAGTGCGAACTGCGTGGCTGACAGATGGTGTGCGCGACGAAAATCTTGAGCGGGTCGCGCGCGACTTGGCCGGGTTTGGTCATTCGGCATTGCACCCAAGCACCAGGTTTCTGAATCAGCGTTGTATTGATGTTTTCCATGCCCACGGCTTGCAGGTGAATTCTTGGACCATTGATGATCCCGGCCGCATGGCAGAGGTGATTGGGTGGGGAATAGACGGCATCTGTACGAACGTGCCGGACGTGGCACTTCAGGTGCGCGGCGCTCAGTGATTTACGGGTGTGACCGAACGAGACGCACCGCATCAGGCACGAACTCGAACTCAACTTTTTGAATCTCACCCAGATAGTCACCGTCAAGCTGGTACGGGAATGCACGAGAGTCGCTGGCAACAACGTGGCTGACATTGGTGCGAATATCTAGCCACGGGAAGTTCTTTACGCCGCCACCTTGTAGTGCAGAAGCCAGAGTGCGCAACATGTGTGTTGTCTTCAGAGACGTAAACGTGATGACGGATAATCCTGTTGACAAGCCCGTTGATGGCACAAGGTCGAATGGACGATTGCCGAGATAGGTATACGGATTCGTATTCATGATGATGGAGAAATAACCATTGTCGACTGTTTTTCCATCGCCGAAATCAAGTGAGAAGTGCGGATGTTTTTTGTCGTAGTCAAGTCCCCACGTGCGTAATGCCGCAGCAATGAACAGAGGGTTTCCTGCATACCGTTTAAGACCTGCACGCTGTTCAACGCGCCGAACAACTGCTGCGTCGTATCCGATGCCTGTGTGAAACGTAAAGAAGCGACCGTTCGCGCGACCAAGACCAATGGGAGTGATGTCGTTGCGGTTCAGTGCGTCAATGATGAGGTCCACTGCTTCGAGTGCGTCATTAGGCATTCCGAGAGTGCGAGCAAACACGTTGGTAGACCCACCTGGCAGAACGGCAAGAGCGGTATTGGTGGTTGCGACCCCGGTTGCCACTTCGTTCAAGGTGCCGTCGCCGCCATAGGCCACGACCACATCGATACCCCGACGCGCTGCATCTTCGGCAAAACGGGTGGCATGACCACGGCGATTCGTTTCCACCACTTGCACGTCATGGTGCTGAGAGAGGCGCTCGTGAACAGTGACGGTATTGCGGGCCGTGACTGATGACGCAAAGGAATTGACGATGAGGAGGATGCGCAAGGCTTTTCACGGTATCAGCGCATGCGACGAGGGTCACGCCAAAAGGAAGGTTTGGAGGGCGCTTGGGTTGGGTAACGGGGCTACCTCTCGGTAACAATGGGAGGCATGAATGTGATCGTATGCGTGAAGCAGATTCCCGACCCAGCAGCGCCAGGTGCGCTTGATGGGGCCACTAACACCCTGAAGCGAGATGGCAAGCTCATCCTCGACGACTCAGACGCTTA